>JBIODO010000016.1:0-21969 GCA_044445225.1 Burkholderiales bacterium | reverse complement strand
CGCCGCGGCCGCGCTTCAAACGCCGGCCGCACGTGCGCCTCTACACTTGGCTGAAGCCTGATTGTGCCCGCTGGCCATTGATCTGCCGGGCCTCACCCCGTTGCCCGATGGAGCCCTGCGCCACCCGCCTGCTGCGCCGACCGCGACTGCTGATCGTCGGCTGCGGCGACGTCGGCCTGCGCGTGCTGCGCCTGTTGCGCGCGCGCTGGCGCGTGCTGGCCGTGACGAGTTCGCCGCAGCGTCGTGGCCTGCTGCGTGCCGCGGGGGCCACGCCGCTGGTGGCCGACCTCGACGACGCGGCCACGCTGGCGCGGCTGGCGCGCCTGGCCGACGCCGTGCTGCACCTGGCGCCGCCGGCTTCGAGTGGCGAGCACGATCGACGCACCGCGGCGCTGCTGGCCGCGCTGGCGCGCGGCGGCGTGCAACGCTTCGTCTACGCCAGCACCAGCGGGGTCTACGGCGATTGCGCTGGTGCATGGGTGCACGAGACGCACGCGCTCAACCCCGCCACCGAGCGCGCGCGCCGCCGCGCCGATGCCGAAATGCGCGTGCGCGCCTATGCCCGTGCGTGCGGCGTGCGCACGACGATCCTGCGGGTGCCCGGCATCTATGCGTTCGACCGCGACGGCGGCGATCCGCGCGAACGCGTGCGCCGCGGCGCGCCCGCGCTGGCGGAGTCCGACGACGTGTTCACCAACCACATCCACGCCGACGACCTGGCGCGCGCGTGCGTCGCCGCACTGCTGCGCGGGCCGACCATGCGCGCCATCCACGTCACCGACGACGATGCGTTGAAGATGGGGGACTACCTCGACCGCGTGGCCGACCGCTGCGCGCTGCCGCGTGTGCCGCGGCTCACGCGCATGCAGGCGCAGCAGCATCTGTCGCCGCTGCAGATGAGCTTTCTCGACGAGTCGCGCCGGCTCGACAACACGCGCATGAAGCGCGAGCTGAAGCTGACGCTGCGTTACCCCACCGTCGAAGCCGCGCTCGCGTTGCTGCAGCCGCGCGCCGCTACACGCCCTGCGAGCGCTTGAGCGTCTTCGCGCGTTCGACGGTGAAGATCTTCAGCGTCTGCTTGTCGCCGTCGCGCTGGATCTCCAGGCGCACTTCTCGCTCGGCCGGGCCATTGCGCCACAGCGTCAACCACAGCTGGTCGAGCGTGCGAACCGGCGTGCCGTCGATGCGCAAGATGCGGTCGCCCGCCTGCAACCCGGCCACGTCGGCGGGACTGTCGTCGTTGACCCGAACGACACGCAGCTCGCCGTCGTCTTCGACGCAGTTCACGCCCATCCAGGCGCGCCGGCTCGCCGACGAGGTGCCGCTGCGGCGCAACTCGTCGATGATCGGCGGCAGCAGGTCGATCGGCACGAACATGTTGCCCGGGTGGCGGGGCTGGTTGCTGCCCATCGCATGCGCCACGATCAGCGAGCCGATGCCCACCAGCTCGCCGCGTGCGTTGAACAGGCCCGCGCCGCTGTGGTCACCGCGCGGCGGCGAGGTGAACAGGGCGTCGTCGATGCGGTATTCCCAATAGCCGGCGAACGGCCGCCGCGACACCAGCCGCGCGGCGCTCACCGCGCCGGCGGCGCCGCCGCTGACCACCATCAGCGGCTCGTCTTGCGCCACGCGGCCCGATTGACCGAGCGGCGCGGCCTCGACGCGCAGCGGCGTCAGCGGCTTGACCAACCCGAAGCCGGTGGCCATGTCATAGGCCACCACGCGACCGGGGATTTCGCGGTCGTCGTCGGTGATCAGCTGCACCTGCTCGGCTTCCAGGATCAGGTAGCCGATGGTCAGCACCAGGCCGTCGCGATCGATGACCACACCCGAGCCCTCGCGTTCGCGGCCCAGCGTCTGGTTGGATCGTGCATCGTCGATCGCCTGCGCCCGCAGGCCCACCACCGCGGCGGCCGCCCGATCGAGCAGGCGCGACTGCGTGGCGACGTCCATCGGCTGCGCGTTCACCGTGGCTGCAGCGGCCAGCGCCGCCGCAGCGGCCACGCCACGCTGCCAGCGGGTGGGCAGCCATGCGAAGTAGGGGCGCCAACGCATCGTGATCTCCCGGACAAGAACGGCCATCCGTGACGATCAGCATGATCGCAAATTGCCGCGTTGTCATCCTGCGGCCACGTGTTGGCCCTGCGCCCAGCGCGACCTTGTGCGCGGCGCGGGGGTCAACGGCGCCGCGGGGTCAACGCCGGCGGCCAAACGGCAGGCGGCCCCGCCAGTACAACAGCAGCAACCAGGCCCCGAGCATGCCGCCCAGGTGGGCGAAGTGGGCGACCCCGGAACGCGTGTAGGCCACGCCAAGAAACAGCTCGATGGCACCGTAGATCATGACCATCGTCAAGGCCGCAATCGGAATCGGTTTCAGGGGCACCAATTGACGGTTCGTCAGCAGCAGCACGAAGAGCACCACGCCGAGGGTGTAGAAAATCTGGCCCGGGATCATCAGCAGCACCATCGGCAGGAAGCCGATGAGGTCGAACTGCCGGCGCGGGAACACCATCGCGTAGGCCAGCAACAGCCCGAACAGTGCGCCAGAGGCGCCGACGGTGGCCTGGTTGGACCCGAGCACCAGCGTCAGCAGCAACTGCGCCGCGGCGGCGGTGAGCGTGCTGGCGAACAGCAACTGCCAATAACGCTTGTAGCCCCACAGGCGCTCCAACTCGGCGCCGAACATCCACAGGCCCAGCATGTTGAAGATCAGGTGCGACAAGCTGCCGTGCAAGAAGGCATAGCTGACCAGCTGCCACGGGTAGAAATTGCCCGAGTTCAGCGGCCACAGCGCGAACCAGTCGACCAGAGAAAACGAATTCCCCAGCAGCTGATCGGCAAAGAACAGCGCCGTGCAGATCAGCATCAGCGCCTTGGTGACCGGGGGCAGTGGCAGCATGCGAGGGTGTTGTCTGGGCGCGGCGCGGCATCATAGATGAAGCCCGCCCAGGCCGGCCGCGGTCGCGAGACCGTGCGCGTGCCTTGACAAAACGCAAGGCCTGGCCGGCGCTTGACAGCAAGCATCGATTGGTTTGGACTGCGCGGCAAACGCGGGAGTCGTGATGGGGTTTGTTGTCGCGCGCGCTGAGCCGGCCGATGCCGGCATTGCCGAAGCCTCGCTGCGCATCGGCGGCATGCATTGCGCCGCCTGCGCGCAGGCGATCGAGCACACGTTGCGCGACGTGCCGGGCTTGCTCGCTGCGCGCGTCAGCGCGGCCAGCGGCTATGGCAGCGTGCGCTGGGACCGCGCGCGCACCACGCTCGATCGCCTGCTGCAAGCGGTGGCCGACGCCGGCTACACGGCCAACGTCGAGCGCGGCGGCGGCGCCCGGCTTGCGCGCGAACGCGAGGCGCGGGTGGCCTTGTGGCGGCTGTTCGTCGCCACCTTCTGTGCGATGCAGGTGATGATGTTCGCCACGCCCGCCTACGTGAGCGCGCCGGGCGAGCTGGCGCCCGATCTGCAGCGCTTGCTGGCCGTGGCCGGCTGGCTGCTGACGCTGCCGGTGCTCGGCTTCGCCGCGGCGCCGTTTTTTAGCGGGGCGTGGCGCGCGCTGCGCCAGCGGCGCATCGGCATGGACGTGCCGGTGTCGCTGGGCATCGCCGTTGCGTTCGTGGCCAGCAGCGGGGCTGCGTTCGACCCCGGCGGGCCGTTCGGCCACGAGGTGTACTTTGATTCGCTGACGATGTTCGTGGCCTTCCTGCTGGGCGGACGCTGGCTCGAGATGCGCGCGCGGCATCGCGCCGAAGCCGCACTCGAAGCGGCCACCGCACGCTTACCAGAACGGGTGTTGCGCCTGCGCGGCGACGGTGGCGTCGACGAGATCGACGCCGCCGAACTGCGCGCCGGCGACGCGGTGCGCGTGCCGGTGGGGCAAGCCTTCGCAGCCGACGGCGTGCTGATCGAGGGTCGCACCGAGGCCGACGAGTCGTTGCTCACCGGCGAATCAGTCCCGCTGGCCAAGCGCGAAGGCGATGCCGTGATCGCCGGCAGCATCAACCTGACGGCGCCGGTGGCGATGCGGGTCGAGCGCGTCGGCTCCGAGACCCGCTACGAAGCCATCGTGGCGCTGATGCGCAGCGCGCGCAGCGAGCGGCCGGCGTCGCTGGCGGCGGCCGACCGCTGGGCCAGCATTTTCCTGTGGGGTGTGCTGCTGTTGGCTGCCGCGGCCGGTGTCGTGTGGCACGCGATCGATCCGTCGCGCGCAGTCTGGGTCGTGGTGTCGGTGTTGATCGTCACCTGTCCGTGCGCGCTGTCGCTGGCCACCCCCGCGGCGCTGATCGCTGCCGCCGGCGCGATGGGCCGGCGCGGCGTGGTGTTGCGCCGGCTCGATGCGATCGACAAGCTGGCGCGCGTGACGGCGTTGTTCATCGACAAGACCGGCACGCTCACCGAGCCGCAACTGCACTGCGTGGCCGTCGACCGGCTGGCGGCCGATGCTGCGGCGCCGACGACCGAGTCGCTGCTGGCGACGGCCGCGTCGCTGGCCGCGTGGTCGCACCACCCGCTGGCGTTGTCGATCGTGCGTGCCTGCGGCCCGTCAGATGCGGCGCCCCTGATGAGCTGGCTCAGCGTGCACGAGGAACCCGGGCAGGGCGTGGCCGGCATCGATGCGCAGGGCCGCAGTTGGCGGCTCGGTGCGCCGCGCTGGGTCGGCCACGGCGTCGACACCACGGCGCAATCGCCGCAGGTGCTGCTGGGCTGCAACGCCCAACCGCAGTTGCGCTTTCGCTTCGACGAGCAGCTGCGCCCGGGCGCTGCGGCGGCCGTTCGTGCGCTGCGTGGCGACGGCGTGCGGGTGCACCTGCTGTCGGGCGACAGCCCGCAGCAGGCGGCTCACCTGGCGGCGCGGCTCGCGCTCGACAGCGCCCGCGGCGGCCTGCTGCCCGAGCACAAGCTCGCCGCCGTGCAGGCGGCGCAGGCGAATGGCGCCGTGGTCGCGATGGTCGGCGACGGCATCAACGATGCGCCGGTGCTGGCGCGCGCCGATGTCTCGTTCGCGATGGGCGAGGGTGCTGCCGTGGCGCGAGCGCAGGCCGATGGCGTGCTGGTGTCCAACCGGCTGCAGGATCTGCAGGCCGCTCGCACGCTGGCCCGGCGCACGATGCGCATCGCACGCCAGAATCTCGCCTGGGCCTGCGCCTACAACCTGGCGTGCGTGCCGCTGGCGCTGGCGGGCCTGTTGCCGCCGTGGCTGGCGGGCCTGGGCATGGCCAGCAGTTCGCTGGGGGTTGTGCTCAACTCGCTGCGGCTGGCGCGCTGAAACGGGACACGATGGACATCCTGTACCTGCTGATTCCGTTGTCGGCCGTGCTGGTGCTCGGCATCCTGGGTATCTTTGCCTGGGCGTTGCACAACGGGCAGTTCGACGATCTCGAGCACCAGGGTGCGCAGATCCTCGGGGCCGAGCCGACGCCGCTTGACGGGCATCAAGGCCGGCATGTGACGACTCCTGAACAATCCCGCCCGGACGAGCGGACACCAAGGACAAAGAACCCATGAACGCAAACACCACGGCGGTGCACTACACCGATGGTCCCGTTCGCGCCTTCGCGCTGGCTGCGGTGGTGTGGGGCGTGATCGGCATGCTGGTGGGGGTGCTGATCGCGGCGCAGTTGGCGTTCCCCGATCTGACCTACGGCATCCCGTGGTTGAGCTACGGGCGCCTGCGGCCGCTGCACACCAACGCGGTGATCTTCGCGTTCGGCGGCTCGGCGCTGTTCGCCACCAGCTACCACGTGGTGCAACGCACCTGCCAGGTGCCGCTGTTCCTGCCCAAGCTCGCGGCATTCACGGTGTGGGGCTGGAACGCGGTGATCGTGCTGGCAGTCATCACGCTGCCACTGGGCATCACGCAGGCCAAGGAGTACGCCGAGCTCGAGTGGCCGATCGACCTGCTGATCGCCGTGGTCTGGGTGTCGTATGCGATTGTCTTCTTCGGCACCATCGGCACGCGCCGTGTGCGCCACATCTACGTGGCCAACTGGTTCTTCGGCTCTTTCATCATCGCGGTTGCGCTGCTGCACATCGTCAACAGCGCGGCGATGCCGGCCAGCCTGTGGAAGAGCTACTCGGCCTACGCCGGCGTGCAGGACGCGATGGTGCAGTGGTGGTACGGCCACAACGCGGTGGGTTTCTTCCTGACGGCGGGCTTCCTGGGGATGATGTACTACTACATCCCCAAGCAGGCCGAGCGGCCGGTGTATTCGTACCGGCTGTCGATCGTCCACTTCTGGGCGCTGATCTTCACCTACATGTGGGCCGGCCCGCACCACCTGCACTACACCGCGCTGCCCGACTGGGCGCAGTCGGTCGGCATGGTCTTCTCGCTGGTGCTGCTGGCGCCGAGCTGGGGCGGCATGATCAACGGCGTGATGACGCTGTCGGGCGCCTGGCACAAACTGCGCGACGACCCGATCCTGAAGTTCCTGATCGTCTCGCTGTCGTTCTACGGCATGTCGACCTTCGAGGGGCCGATGATGTCGATCAAGACGGTCAACGCGCTGAGCCACTACACCGACTGGACGATCGGCCACGTGCACAGCGGCGCGCTCGGCTGGGTCGGCCTGGTGTCGATGGGGTCTCTGTACTACCTGATCCCGCGCATGTTCGGCCGCACCACGATGCACAGCGTGCCGGCGATCAACCTGCACTTCTGGATCTCGACGCTGGGCATCGTGCTGTACATCGCCGCCATGTGGATCGCCGGCGTGATGCAGGGCCTGATGTGGCGCGCGCTGAACCCCGACGGCACGCTGGTCTACACCTTTGTCGAGGGCGTCAAGGCGACGTTCCCGTTCTATCTGATCCGGCTCGTGGGCGGCTTGCTTTACCTCGCCGGCATGGGCGTGATGGCCTGGAACGTCGTCATGACCATCAAGAACGGCGCGCCGCGGCCGTCGGCGATCCCGCAACTGGCGCATGCCTGAGGAGGACACCATGGCGAACCCTCCAGTGAATGCAGCACCCAGCGGCCACGAGCGCATCGAGACCAGCAACCTGCTGATGATCGTGCTGATCCTCGTCACCGTGGCCATCGGCGGCCTGGTGGAGATCATTCCGCTGTACTTCCAGCGCTCGACCACGCAGCCGGTGCCGGGGCTGCAGCCCTACAGCGCGCTGCAGCTGGTCGGCCGCGACATCTACGTGCGCGAAGGTTGCTACAACTGCCACTCGCAGATGATCAGGCCGTTGCACGCCGAGACCCTCCGCTACGGCCACTACTCGGTGGCCGGCGAGTTCGTCTACGACCACCCGTTCCAGTGGGGCAGCAAACGCACCGGGCCCGACCTGGCGCGTGTCGGCGGCAAGTACAGCGACGACTGGCAGCGCCTGCACCTGGCCTCGCCGCGCGACCTGGTGCCCGAGTCGAACATGCCGGCCTACACGTGGCTCGACGGCGCGGCCATCGACGCCGCGAGCGTGCCATCGCACCTGCGTGCGCTACAGCGCCTGGGCGTGCCCTACAGCGACGCCGACATCGCCGGCGCCGCGGAGGCGGTGAAAGGCAAGACCGAGATGGACGCGATCGTCGCGTACTTGCAGTCGCTCGGCCGCCACGTCAAGTGATCACGGAAGCATCGATATGGACATCAATGACCTGCGCACCGCCGTCACGGTGCTGAGCCTGCTGCTGTTCGTCGCGCTGATGGTGTGGACGTGGCGCCCGCGAGCCCGGCATGATCACGAGGCGGCTTCGCGCCTGATTTTCGATGGCGAGGCACGCGACGGCGATCGTGCGACCGAGGAGCGGCCGTGAGTGACTTCATCGATTCCGGCTGGTCGGTCTACATCACCGTCGCCACGGCCATCAGCCTGCTGGCCTGCCTGGCGCTGCTGATCATCGCGGCGCGCCGGCGCGTGATGGCGGGCGACAACACCACCGGCCACATCTGGGATGAAGACCTGCGCGAGCTGAACAATCCGCTGCCTCGCTGGTGGATGTGGCTGTTCGTGCTGACCGTGGTCTTCGCGGCGGTCTACCTGGCGCTGTATCCGGGGCTGGGCAGTCACGCCGGTGCGCTGGGATGGAGCAGCCAGTCGCAGTACGACGCCGAGAAGGCACGCGCACAGGCCGCGGTGGCGCCGCTGTTCGCGGCCTATTCGAGCCAGCCGGCACAGCAACTGGCGCGAGACGCCAAAGCCATGGCGCTGGGCGAGCGGCTGTTCGCGAACAACTGCGCCGCCTGCCACGGCGCCGATGCGCGCGGCAGCAAGGGCTATCCCAACCTCACCGACACCGACTGGCTGTGGGGTGGCGCGCCTGAGCGCATCGAAGAGACCATCACCATGGGCCGCCAGGGCGTGATGCCGCCGATGGCCGCCGCGGTGGGCTCAGCCGAGGACGTGCACAACGTCGCCAACTACGTGCTGAGTTTGTCGGGCAGCCCGCACAACAGTTTTGCCGCCGGCCTCGGGCGCGCCAAGTTTGTCGCCTGCGCGGCCTGCCACGGCGCCGATGGCAAGGGCAACCCGGCGCTGGGCGCGCCCAACCTCACCGACAAGGTGTGGCTGCACGGATGGGGCGAGGAGGCCGTGGTCGCGATGATCAACAACGGCAAGACCAATGTGATGCCCGCGCATGGCGATCGCCTGAGCGCGCCGCAGATCCATGTGCTGGCGGCGTACGTGTGGAGCCTATCCAACGGCAAGCCGGGAGGCACGCCCTAGAGACCGACGATGAGCCGCGTCATCCCGATCGAAAGCGTCTCGCTCTACGCCAAGCAGCCGAAGATCTACCCGCGCTCGGTGCACGGGTGGTTCGCGCGCTGGCGCTGGGGGCTGGTGTGGCTGACGCAGATCGTCTTCTACGGCCTGCCCTGGCTGCCGTGGAACGGCCGCCAGTCGGTGCTGTTCGATCTCGCGGCACGGCGCTTCTACATCTTCGATCTGGTGCTGTACCCGCAGGACTTCATCTACCTGACGGGGCTGCTGGTGCTGGCGGCCTATGGCCTGTTCTTCTTCACTGCCGTCGGCGGGCGCCTGTGGTGCGGCTACGCGTGCCCGCAGACCGTCTACACGGAGATCTTTCTGTGGGTCGAGCACCGCATCGAGGGCGAGCGCGGCGCGCGCATGCGCCTGGACAAGTCGCCGTGGACGTTCGACAAGGTCGGGCGAAAGGTGGCCAAGCACGCGGTGTGGCTCGCGATCGCCGGCTGGACCGGCTTCACCTTCGTCGGCTACTTCACGCCGATCAAGAGCCTGTGGACCGAGGCGTTCACGCTTGCGTTCGGGCCGTGGGAGTGGTTCTGGGTCAACTTCTATGCGCTGGCCACCTACGGCAACGCCGGCTACCTGCGCGAGCAGGTCTGCAAGTACATGTGCCCCTACGCGCGCTTTCAGAGCGCGATGTTCGACCGCGACACGCTGATCGTCAGCTACGACGGCGCGCGCGGCGATCCGCGCGGCCCGCGGGCGCGCAGCGCCGACCTCAAGACCGCGAACCTCGGTCACTGCATCGACTGCGGCTTGTGCGTGCACGTGTGCCCGGTGGGCATCGACATCCGCGACGGGCTGCAGTACGAGTGCATCGCCTGCACCGCGTGCATCGACGCCTGCGACGGCGTGATGGACAAGATGAAATATCCGCGCGGCCTGATCCGCTACGCCACCGAGAACGGCGTTCAGCAAGGCCTCAACCGCCGCCAGACATTTGCCCGCGTGCTGCGGCCGCGGGTGTTGATGTACGGTGCGGTGCTGGTGGTGATCTCGGTGGCCTTTCTGGTGAGCCTGTCGTGGCGCCAGCCGCTGAAGGTCGACATCGTGCGCGACCGCACGACGCTGGCGCGCCTGGTCGACGAAGGCCGCATCGAAAACGTGTATCGCATCCAGTTGATGAATGCCACCGAGCGTGCGCAGCGCTACCGCATCGCCGTGCAGGGGCTGGCGGGCGCCGAGTTGCCCGCCGCCGGCGTGGTGGAGCTCGCACCCGCGCAGGCGCGCTGGGTCACGCTGGCCGTGCGCGTGCCGGCGGAGTCGGCCCGCGCCGCCGGGCCGGGGGCGCACCCGATCCGCTTTCAGATCGAGAGCCTCGACGACGCGGCCGTCGCGGTGAGCGAGAAATCGACCTTCATCGTGCCGCGTTGAAGACAAGGAGCCTTGCCATGAACACCGACAAACCCCATCCGAAGCCGGTGTCGCTGTGGCGCGTGCCCGCCCTGTGGCTGGTGATCGGTGGCCCGGCGCTGGTGGTGCTGGCGAGTTTCGTCACGCTGGCGATTGCCTGGCACGATGCCGACCGTCCGGTGCGCGAAGGCGCAGCGGCCCCGAGCGCCGACAGCATGGCCCCGGCCACGCAAGCACGCAACCATGTCGCCGCATCGAGCCGTTGAGCCGCCGTCGCGGCCGTTGCGCGCGCGGGTGCTGCTGATCCTGTGGCCGTCGTTCGTGATGGCCGGTGTGCTGGAGATGCTGGTGTTCGCGGTCGTCGATCCCGGCTCGCTGCAGTGGCCGGGCGCCGAGACCGTGGAGTGGAGCCGCAGCACACTGTATTCGGTGGCGTTCCTGGTCTTCTGGGGCGTGATCGCGGTGTCGACGGCGGTCACCGAATACCTCACTCGCACCGAAGTGCACTGAGACGCCGATGAACGCCGCGCTGCTCGCCGCCGCCGCGCTGATGGGGCTGGCCGGCGCGCCGCACTGCACCGCGATGTGCAGCGCCGCGTGCAGCCTCGCCGTGCGCCGCTGTGCGCCGGCGCGGCCGGTGGCCGGGTCGGCGAGCTTCCTGGCTGGCCGTGCGGTGGGTTACGCGGCCGCCGGCGCGCTCGCGGCGTGGCTGGTGTCGTCGCTCGGCCAGTTGGCCGCCAGCGCACCGCCGTTTCGCGCGCTGTGGAGCGCGTTCCATCTGGCTGCGTTGGCGCTCGGCTTGTGGCTGGTGGCGGTTGCCCGGCAGCCGGCCTGGCTCGAGCGCGTCGGTGGCGGCGCGCCTGTGCCCGTGCCCGTGTCCACCGGGCTTGCGATCGTCAGCGGGCCGATGCGCGCCGGGGCGGCCGGGCTGGCCTGGTTTGCGCTGCCGTGCGGGTTGCTGCAATCGGCGCTCGTGATGGCGGCGCTGGCCGATGGGCCGACGGGCGGCGCCGCGGTGATGGCCGCCTTCGCGGCGACCTCTTCGATCGGCCTGTCGATGGTGCCGCTGGTGGTGCGGCGCTGGGCTGGCGGGCGTGGCATGTCCGCTCGCCCGACGGGTTGGGCCGTTCGTATGGCTGGGCTCGGCCTGGTCGCGACATCCGGCTGGGCGCTGGGGCACGGCCTGTGGGAGCGTGTGGTGGCCCTGTGCGCGGTGTGACCGCGCGTCGCACTCCCCTCAAGACAACGTCAGCAGCAGCGCGGCCTGCAGGATCCAGCGCCGCGCATCGGCGCGGCTGCCGCAGTCGTCGAGCTGCTCGGCCAGCTGCGCGGTCGGATGCTCGTCGCAGGCGATGCCGTTGAAAACGTGCATCGTGGCCAGCTCGCTCAGTTGCCGCACGCGGGCGCTCGGCACGCCCTGACATTCGACCGCGTCGTACAGGCGGTCGAGCACCCGGGCTACCCGCTGCAGCTCGTGCTGGTCGTCGAGCGCCAACATGTCGGCGCCGACTTGCGAGGCCTTGGCGCCGAGTTGCTCGACCGCTGTGATGAACCGCTCGCCCGCCGGGCCGGAGTCGCGTGCCAGCAATGCGATGTTCTTGCCGCGCAGCGACTGATCGCGATGGCCGCCGGCTTCCGCGCGACCCAGCGCCCGCGCCGTGGCGAGTAACTGCTGCGCAACCTGACTGGAAACCTGCTCGAACCTCACCACGTTGCGGTCCTGTGGTTCTTGTGGGTACTGGGGGTGAGCGCGCGGTCTGCGCCACGCCGTCGTGCAAGGCTAGCGAGGCGGCGCGCGCGCGGCTTGATCAGGGTCAAGCAAGGTTCAACAACGGGGTTGACACGAAACCCATACCGACCGTTTACGCAGTGCGACCGAATGATGTCGGCGGTTCAGCAGGCGTTGCCGTCGCTCTTGCACCATGCGTTGCACCAACAATCCATCATCCAAGGACAGCAACCATGTTCAGCCCCAACGTCTCGGCCTCGATCCCGTCTGCTTTTTGTGGCGGCCTGCCGGTCCCCCAGGGCGGCACGGAGCCGGCCACGCGACGCATCGGCGAAGCGCTGTCGCTGATCGAGCAAACCCTGGCACCGCGGCGTCAGCTGGTGCGCGAGGGCGACGTTATCTGCGAGGTGGGTGAACGGTTCGATTGCCTGTACGTGCTGAACTCCGGCTGCTGCAAGGTCGTCACGCTGGTGGGTGACGGCCGCGAGCAGATGGTCGGTTTGAAGTTCCGGGGCGACTGGCTCGGCTTCGACGGCATCGCGGCGGGCTACTACACGTGCGGCACGGTCGCCATCGACACCGGCGAGATCTGGGTGGTGCGCTATCAGGCCTTGATGAAGGCTTGCGCCTCGCAGCCCGCGTTGATGGAGGCAATGCACTGCGCCATGAGCCGCGAGATCTCGCAGGAGCGTGATTCGCTGATGTCGGTGTGCACGCTGCCGGCCGACGCGCGAGTTGCCGACTTTCTGCGTTCCTGGGCCGACTCGCTGCGCGAGCGTGGCCTGCGCACCGATCAGATCACCTTGCCGTTGAGCCGCGCCGAGATCGGCAACTACCTCGGGTTGACGCTGGAGACGGTGAGCCGCTCGCTGTCCAAGCTGGCTCGCCACAACCTGATCGGCTTTCCCGAGCGGCGCCGCCGCGACCTGCAGATTCCCGACGTCGACGCGCTCGCGGCGTATGTTCAGCGCTGCCTGTCGCCGACCTTGCAGTAACGCGCCTGCGGCGTGAACGGGCCCTAGCGATCAACCGAGATCGCGCGCGCCATCGCGGCCTGCAGTTGCTGGCGCGAGAACGGCTTGAGCAGCACTTCCCACTGCAACGTCTGGCTGCTGGGGGCATCGGGCAACTGCGACGAGTAGCCGGTCATCAGCAGCACCGGCAAGTGCGGCTTCAAGCGTTGCGCCGCCTCGGCCAGCGCCGTGCCGCGCATGCCGGGCCCCAGCGCGATGTCGCTGAGCATCAGATCGAAGGCGGTGCCCGACTCGAGCATGCCCAACGCCTGCTCGCCGCTGGTGGCATGGGTCACCTGACATGACGCCGCCTGCAGGAAGCCGCGCGCGACCGCTGCCACTTCCGGATCGTCTTCGACCAGCAGCACGCGCAGCCCGCCGGGCATCGTGTGGGGCTCGATGGCCTCGCCCTGCAGGGCGTCGACCACACGGCCCACCTGGGGCAGATACAGCGTCACGCGGGTGCCGCGCCCGGGAGCGCTGTCGATCGTGATCGCGCCGTGCGACTGCTTGACGAATCCGTACACCGTGCTCAGGCCCAGGCCAGTGCCGCGGCCCGACTGTTTGGTGGTGAAGAAGGGCTCGAACACGCGCTCCTTCACCTCATCGGACATGCCGCTGCCGCTGTCGGCGACGGTGATCGACAAGTAACCGTCGTGCGGTCGAGCGCTGCCTTGCAGTTCGTGTCGCACCTTGGCGGGCATGTCTTCGCCAGCACTGACCACGAAACCGAGCGAGCCGCCCTCGGGCATGGCGTCGCGCGCGTTGATCGCGATGTTGAGCAGCGCGGACTCGAGCTGGCCCGCATCGGCCAGCGCCGGCGGACAGCGGCCGACCACCTCGACCGCGATGACGATGCGCTGGTCAACCGTGCGGCGAAGCATATCGGCCAACGAATGGCACAACTGCGCCACGTCCACTGGGCCCGGCTGCAACAGCTGTCGCCGCGAGAACGCGAGCAGCTTGCTCGTCAACGCGGCACCGCGTTGCGCGGCGCGCGCGGCCGAGCCGACCAGTTGCTGCCCGTAGTCATCGTCGGCCAGGCGTGGCAGCTCCTGCAGCATCTGCAGGTTGCCCTGGATCACGGTGAGCAGGTTGTTGAAGTCGTGCGCGATGCCGCCGGTGAGCTGGCCGACGCTCTCCAATCGCTGCGCGTGATTGAGGTCTTCCTCCGACTGGGCCCGCTGCAGGCTCGCGGCCAGCAGGTTGGCCAGCGATTCGAGGAATCGCAGTTCTTCGACACCAAAGCGCCTGGGCTGCCGCGAGCGCACCGACAGCGCGCCGATCGGCCGCCCGCGGTCCGACAGCGGCACGGCCAGGCTGCTGGTCAGCCCGAGTTGCAGGTAAGCCGGCGGCACCACGAAGCGCCGCTCGCTGGCGTAGTCTTCGACGAACACCGGCTGGCCGTGCTGCACCACGAAGCCGGGCGGCGTGTCGACGCGATTGGCCACGCGCATGCCCACCGCTTCGCCCGGCACCGCGCCGACGCCGGCGGCCACCCGGAACTCGATCCGGTTGGATTCGAGCAGGAAGACCCTGACCACATCGACATGCAAGGCTTCGGCGCAGATGCCCGGAAGGCGCTCGAACAGCACCTGCGGGTCGAGCGCATCGACCGCGGCGCGGCCGAGCTGGGCGACGAACTCCGCGTAGCGCGCCCTGCGCATCGCCTGCTGCACCCGAGGGTAGGCGCTGATGTCGCGGATCGCCGCGACGACCAACGGCAGGCCGTGGTCATGCAGCGGGCTGAGTGCGATCTCGACCATCACGTCGGTGCCATCGCGCCGTCTGGCGACCAGCTCGACCTGCGAGCCCATCGGCCGCGGGGTCGGGTTGCGGGCATACGCCTGGCGGAACGACTCGTGACGCGGGCGGATGCCGTCGGGCACGAGGGCATCGACGTTGAGGCCGAGCAGCCCGTCGATCGGGTAGCGCAGCAGTTCGGCCGTCGCCGCATTGGCCAGCACGATCGTGCCCTTGGAATCGACGACGATCAGTGCGTCGGGATAGGCCGCGAACAACGAGCGAAAGAGGCCCTGCTCATCTGGCGCGTCGGGCAGCGAGGGAACGGCACCGCTCGACTCGCGCATGCCCTCAGCCCGCACTCACCGACGGCACGAACAGGTAGCCCGCGCCGCGCACCGACTTGATGATCTGTGGCGCTTCGGCGTCGTCTTCGATCTTGCGGCGCAGCCGCCCGATCTGCACATCGACCGTGCGCTCGTAGGGCCCGGCTTCGCGACCGCGCGTCTGCTCCAGCAGCTGGTCGCGCGACAGCACGCGGCCCGGGTGGCGGGCCAGCACGCTCAACAGCTCGAACTCGCCGGTCGTCAATGCCACTTCGGCGCCGGCGGGGTTGGTGAGGCGCCGCGCAGCGAAGTCCAGGGTCCAGCCGGCGAAGTGCAGCACTTCGCGAGCGGCACCAGGCGACGCCGCCGCGCTGTCGGGCGACAGGCGCCGCAGCACGGCCTTCACGCGGGCCAGCAACTCGCGCAGATCGAACGGCTTGGTGACATAGTCGTCGGCGCCCACCTCCAGCCCGACCACCTTATCGACCGCGGCATCGCGCCCGCTGACGATGACCAGCCCGCAGCGCCAGTGCTCGCGCAGTTGGCGCGCGATGGCAAAGCCATCTTCGCCGGGCAGCCCCAGATCGAGCAGCACCAGCGCCGGCGGGTCGCTGGCCAATACGTCGAACAGCATGCGCCCGCTGTGCACCTGAGTGACGCGAAACCCCTGGCTGCCCAGGTAGTTGCCCAGCATGCGCGTGATCTCGACCTCGTCATCGAGCACGGCCAAGTGGATCGGGTGGTTGACGGCGGCGGCGACAACTGAGGCCTGCAAGGGCGTTTCCTGGCGGTTTTTGCGGCGCCAGCGTAGCAGCTTTGCCATCGGCCCGGCGGCCGCAGGCAGGCGCGCCGCAAGCGTGTTGGTGCCCGGGGCCGGACTCGAACCGGCACGCCTTGCGGCGAGGGATTTTGAGTCCCTTGCGTCTACCGATTTCGCCACCCGGGCTTCAACAGGAGCGGGCGCAACGCTTGGGGGCGCGGATTATGGCATGCAGCCTCAGCGAGGGCTTTCCAGTCGCTGCGACAATGCGTGCTCGCTCGATCGGTTGAGCCTTGCTCGCCGACGCACCATGCCCGAATACAAGACCATCGAAGACACCATCGGCGACACGCCGCTCGTGCGGCTGCAGCGGGTACCGGGTGCGACCCAGCACGAGCGCGGCAACCTGATCCTGGCCAAGCTCGAGGGCAACAACCCGGCCGGCTCGGTGAAGGACCGACCCGCCATCAGCATGATCCGCCGCGCCGAAGAGCGCGGCGAGATCAAGCCGGGCGACACGCTGATCGAGGCCACCTCGGGCAACACCGGCATCGCGCTGGCGATGGCCGCGGCGATCCGCGGCTACCGCATGGTGCTGGTGATGCCCGAAGACCTGTCGGTCGAGCGCGCGCAGACGATGAAAGCATTTGGCGCCGAGCTGATCCTCACGCCCCGTTCGGGCGGGATGGAGTACGCGCGCGACCTCGCCGAGCAGATGCAGCGCGACAAGAAAGGCCGTGTGCTCGACCAGTTTGCCAACGCCGACAACCCGCGCGTGCACTACGAGACCACGGGCCCCGAGTTATGGCGCCAGACCGAAGGGCGCATCACGCACTTCGTCAGTGCGATGGGCACCACCGGCACCATCACCGGCGTGAGCCGCTACCTGCGTGAGCGCAATCCCGCGGTGCGCATCATCGGCGCACAGCCCGCCGAAGGTTCGCGCATTCCGGGCATCCGCAAGTGGCCGCAGGAGTATCTGCCCAAGATCTACGACCCTTCGGCGGTGGACGAGCTCGTGCTGGTGGCGCAGGCCGACGCCGAAGAGATGGCGCGGCGCTTGGCGCGCGAAGAGGGGGTGTTCGGCGGCATCTCGGCGGCCGGTGCGTGCTGGGTCGCGCTGCGTGTGGCCGAGCAGCTGCGTGATGCGACGATCGTGTTCGTGGTCTGCGATCGCGGCGACCGGTATCTGTCGACCGGCGTCTTCCCGGCCTGAGGCCTGAAGATGACGGGCACGGCCTACCGTTTTTGTCCGAGCTGCGCCACCGAGCTGCAGCCGCTGGTGCAGATGGAGGACAGCGGCGAGAAGGTGCGCATGCGCTGCCCCGCGTGCAACTGGACCCATTGGAACAACCCGACGCCGGTGTTGGCGGCGGTGATCGAGTGCGCCGACCGCGACGGTTTGGTGCTGCTGGCACGCAATGCGGCATGGACCGGCCGCATGTTCGCGTTAATCACCGGGTTCATGGAGGCCGGCGAGTCGCCGGAGCAAGGCATCCGGCGCGAGGTGCTCGAGGAGACGTCGCTGCAAGTCGACGCGCTCAAGCTGATCGGCGTCTACGAGTTCCAGCGCATGAACCAGGTGATCATCGCCTACCACGCGCTGGCTCGCGGCGAGGTCCGCCTGTCGCCCGAGCTGGCCGAGTACAAGCTGTTTGCGCCGCAAGACATCGTGTGCTGGCCTGCAGGCACCGGCTACGCGCTGGCCGACTGGCTGCGCTCGCGCGGCCACGAGCCGAAATTCATGGAGTTCAAGCGCCCGTAGAATCGGTCGCTCGTTGCCGCCCCACACCATGCAAGCCCAGAAAGAGCTCGACACCCGCGGACTGAACTGCCCGCTGCCCATCTTGAAGGCCAAGAAGGCGCTGGCCGACATGCAAAGCGGCGAGGTGCTCAAGGTGGTGTCCACCGACCCGGGGTCGACCCGCGACTTCCAGGCGTTCGCGCGCCAAACCGGCAACGAACTGCTGGAGCAACGCAGCAGCGCCGACGAGTTCGTGCACTACCTGCGCCGGCGTTGACGCGCCAGCGGCGCACCGCCTCAAAGCGACAAGGCCTTCAGGTAGCGCCGGAACGGTGGCCCAAGTTCGGGGTGTGCCAGCGCCAGTTCGACGTTGGCCTGCAGGAAACCGTCCTTGCTGCCGCAGTCATACCGTTTGCCTTCGTAGCTGTAGGCAAACACCTTCTCGCGCCGCAACAACGAAGAGATGCCATCGGTGAGCTGGATCTCGTCGCCCACGCCGCGCGGCTGGCTCTGGATCTCGTTGAACACGCCGGGCGTCAGGATGTAGCGCCCCGCCACTCCGAGCCGAGAGGGCGCATCGGCGGCGGCCGGCTTTTCGACGATGCGTGTCACGTCGAGCAGCCGCTCGCTCACCGGGGTGCCAGCCACGATGCCGTAGCGTCGGGTCTGGTCGGCCGGCACCTCCTGCACCGCCAGGATCGACACCCGCCACTCGGCGAATTGGTCGACCATCTGCTTGAGCACCGGCGGCTCGCCCACCATCAGATCGTCGGCCAGCAGCACCGCGAAGGGCTCGTCGCCGATCAGCCGTTGCCCGCACAACACAGCGTGTCCCAGGCCCAGAGCCTGTGGCTGGCGCACGTAGACGCACGCCATGTCGTCGGGTTTCACCTGACGGACCAGTTTCAGTAACTCCTGCTTACCCGCTTGTTCGAGGGCTACCTCGAGCTCGAACGTCATGTCAAAGTGGTCTTCAATGGGCCGTTTATGGCGGCCGGTCACGAAGATCATTTCCCGCACGCCGGCGGCGTAGGCCTCTTCAACCGCGTATTGGATCAGGGGCTTGTCGACGACTGGCAGCATCTCCTTCGGCTGGGCCTTGGTGGCCGGAAGAAAGCGGGTGCCGAGACCAGCGACCGGGAAAATGGCCTTGTTGACCAACATATGAATAAACAAGACTGTTGGGGCTGCGATGGGGGATTCTGGCACGTCGGTTAGGGCACCTTGCTCCGCGAGTGAGCGGGATTGCGCATGGATGTCCTGATCGTCGAGCCGCTGGAGCCCGAGGTTATGCACTGGCTCGTCGCGCGTCACGCGGTGCGTTACGCGCCCGACCTCGCGCGCGACCCGCGTGCCTTCCGCCAAGCCTTGTTCAACGTCAGGGCAATGATCATTCCACCGTCGGTGGCGGTGGACGCGCAGGTGCTGCACTACGCGCCGGTGCGGCGCGCGGTGGGGCGCCTGAGCTCAGGCGCCGAGAACATCGACACCGACGCCTGTGCGCGCGCCGGCGTCGAGGTGGTGCGGCCGATCAACGCCAGCGCGGCCGCCGAGGCGGAGTTCATGATCGGCGCGCTGCTGCAGATGCTCAGGCGGGTGCCGGTGCTCAGTGCCGAAGGCTTGCTGGTCGGCCGCGAGTTGGGTGGCGCCACCGTCGGGCTGGTGGGCATGACACCCGCAGCGCGGCCGCTGGCGCAACTGTTGGGGGCCTTCGGTTCGCGCGTGGTCGGCTACGACCCGGCGGTGCACGTGTCCGACGGACTCTGGAACCGCTGGAAGGTCGAGCCGCTGGGCCTGCGCGAGCTGATGGAGCAGTCTGACGGCGCGTGCGTGATGCTGACCTACTTCTCGCGCTACCACGGGCTGCTGGGCGAGCGCTTCCTGCCGTCGTGCAAGCCCAACCAGGTGCTGGTGAGCATCGCGCACTCGAGCTTGTTCGACGAGATGGCGCTAGCCGAGGTGCTGGGTTCGGGGCGCATGGCCGCGGCGTGGTTCGACAGCCTGGAGCCCGGCATGCTCGACCCCGGGCGCCCGCTGCACGACGTGGACACGCTGCAGGTGACGCCGCGCGTGGCCAGCACCACCCGCGAATCGCGCATCCGCAGTGCCTGGGCCGTGGCGCGGCGCATCGACGAGCTGCTGTCGGCCACGCCGGCGCGCGGACAATTCAGGCCGACGGCCCCAGACGACCCTGTTGATCTTCGAACCGGCGAAGCGCCTGCTTGAAGTCCGCCACGCGCTGGCGGAATTGCTCCACCACCGCGGCCGGCGCGCGTTGCACGAAGCCCGCGTCGTTCAGCTTGCCTTCGGCCTTGCCGATCTCGGAGCGCAGGCGCTCGATCTCCTTGCCGATGCGAGACCGCTCGGCCCCGACGTCGACGGGCACGTGAAGGGCCAACTTCGTCTCGCCCACCACCGCCACCGGTGATTGCGCCGCGGCGCCGTTGAAGGCGGGCTCGTCGTTGAAGGCCCTGACCTCGGTGAGCCGCGCCAGCGCGGCGAGCAACGGCGCACACGATTCGACGAAGCCGTTGTCGCCGATCGCGTAGAGCGGCACCCTCTGCCCCGGTGAGAGGTTCATTTCGCCGCGCAGGCTGCGAACGGCCAGCACCAGCGCCTTGAGCTTGCCGACCCACGCATCGGCTTGGCGGTCGACCTTGTGCAACTGGGCTTGCGGATAGCGGGCGGTGACGATGGTGTCGTTTGAATCGGCGGCCTTGCGCCCCGCCACCACGGCCACCCGCTGCCACAGCTCGGCAGTGATGAACGGTGCCACCGGGTGCAGCAGCCGCAGCATGGTTTCGAGCACGCGGATCAGCGTGCGCCGCGTGGCGCGCTGCTCGGGCACGCCGCCTTGCGCGATCTGCACCTTGGCGATCTCGATGTACCAGTCGCAATACTCGTCCCACACGAATTGATAGATCGCGTTGGCGACGTTGTCGAGCCGGTACTCGGCAAAGCCTTGCGCCACCGCGGCCTCGACGCGCTGCAGCTCGCCGGTGATCCAGCGGTCGGCCATCGAGAACTTGGCGTATCCGTGGGCCTTGCCGCCAGGCTCGCAATCGGCCTTGGTGTGCTCCATCAATCCGCAATCGTGGCCCTCGCAGTTCATCAACACGAACTTGGTGGCGTTCCAGAGCTTGTTGCAGAAGTTGCGATAGCCCTCGCAGCGCTTGCTGTCGAAGTTGATGTTGCGCCCGAGCGAGGCCAGCGCCGCGAACGTGAAGCGCAACGCGTCGGCGCCGTAGCCGGGAATGCCCTGCGGAAACTCCTTGCGAGTGGCCTCGCGGACCGCCGGCGCCGTCTCGGGCTTGCGCAAGCCGGTGGCGCGCTTGTCCAGCAGCGGCTCCAGTGCGATGCCATCGATCAGGTCGACCGGATCGAGCACGTTACCTTCGCTCTTGCTCATCTTGTGGCCGTGCGAATCGCGCACCAGGCCGTGGATGTAGACGTGCCTGAACGGCACCTTGCCGGTGAAGTGGGTCGTCATCATGATCATCCGCGCGACCCAGAAGAAGATGATGTCGTAGCCGGTGACGAGCACGGTCGAGGGTAGGAACAGGTCCTGCTCGATCGTCTTGCCCGGCCAGCCCAGCGTCGAGAACGGCACCAGCGCCGACGAATACCAGGTGTCGAGCACGTCTTCGTCGCGCGTGAGGGCGCCCGTGTAGCCGGCCGCGGTTGCACGTTGGCGCGCCTGCACTTCGTCGCGGCCGACGAAGAGTTCACCGCCGGTGCCGTACCACGCCGGGATCTGATGGCCCCACCACAACTGCCGCGAGATGCACCAGTCCTGGATGTTATGCATCCACTGGTTGTAGGTGTTGACCCATTGCTCGGGGTAGAACTTGACCTCGCCGGTCTCGACCACGCGGATCGCCTTGGCGGCGATCGATTCGCCGTCGGCGCCCGGCTTGCTCACCGCGACGAACCATTGGTCGGTGAGCATCGGCTCGACGATCTGCCCGGTGCGCTCGCAGCGAGGCACGGTGAGGCGGTGCTTGCGCGTGGCTTCCAACAACCCGTGCGCCTGCAGGTCGGCCACGATCTTCTTGCGCGCGACGAAACGATCGAGCCCGCGATAGGCCACGGGCGCGTTGTCGTTCAGCGTCGCGTCGAGGTTCAGCACGCCGAGCATCGGCAAGCCATGGCGCTGGCCCACCGCATAGTCGTTGGCGTCGTGCGCCGGCGTCACCTTGACGACGCCGGTGCCGAACTCGCGGTCGACGTACGCATCGGCGATCACCGGGATCTCGCGGCCGGTGAGTGGCAACTGCACGCGCGTGCCGACGAATCTGGCATAACGTTTGTCTTCGGGGTGCACCATCAGCGCGACGTCGCCGAGCATGGTCTCGGGCCGCGTAGTCGCCACGGTCAGATGGCCTTGCACACCGACCAGCGGATAGCGGATCAACCACAACGAGCCGTCTTCTTCTTCCGACACCACTTCGAGGTCGGACACCGCCGACTTCAGCACCGGATCCCAGTTGACCAGGCGCTTGCCGCGGTAGATCAGGCCCTCGTCGTACAGCCGCACGAAGGTGTCGCTGACCACCGACGACAGCTTGTCGTCCATCGTGAAGTACTCGTG
>JBIODO010000015.1:0-22193 GCA_044445225.1 Burkholderiales bacterium | reverse complement strand
CACACTCACCCACGGCTTTGCCGGCACCACCGAGCCCTTCGCAGGAAGGTTGCGAACCAGCGAGCGGTCGCAACGGGCAGCCTCCAGACTTCCTGCGCCCCATTTCAGCGGTTGTGCCTTTGCATGAACACGAGCTTCTCGAACAGCGTCACGTCCTGTTCGTTCTTCAACAACGCGCCCACCAGCGGCGGCACCGACACTTTGTCATCCTTGCTCTGCAGCGCTTCGATCGGCATGTCTTCGGCCACCAGCAGCTTGAGCCAATCAAGCAACTCGGAGGTCGACGGCTTCTTCTTCAACCCAGGCAGGTTGCGCACGTCGTAGAAGGTCTTCAGCGCGGCACCGAGCAACTCCTTCTTCAGGTTCGGGAAGTGCACGTCGACGATGCGCTTCATCGTATCGGCGTCTGGGAACTTGATGTAGTGGAAGAAGCAGCGGCGCAAGAACGCGTCGGGCAACTCCTTCTCGTTGTTGGAGGTGATGAACACCACCGGCCGGTGTATGGCCTTGACCAGCTCGCGCGTCTCGTAGACGTAGAACTCCATGCGGTCGAGTTCGCGCAGCAGGTCGTTGGGGAACTCGATGTCGGCCTTGTCGATCTCGTCGATCAAGAGGGCCACCGGCTGCTCGGCGGTGAAGGCCTGCCACAGCGTGCCGCGCACGATGTAGTGGTGGATGTCCTTGACCTTCTCGTCACCGAGCTGGCTGTCGCGCAGCCGGCTCACCGCGTCGTACTCGTACAGTCCCTGCTGCGCCTTGGTGGTGCTCTTGATGTGCCACTGCAAGAGCGGCATGCCGATCGCCGAGGCCACCTCTTCGGCCAGCATCGTCTTGCCGGTGCCCGGTTCGCCTTTGACCAGCAGCGGCCGCTTCAGCGTGATGGCCGCGTTGACGGCCAGCATCAGGTCTTGCGTGGCGACGTAGGTGTCGGAGCCGTTGAATTTCATGGGGCGCTGTCGTCGAGGGGTCGGGCCAGTATAAGGGCGCCCCTATAATCGCCCGCCGTGGCAGCGCCCCCTGCGCGCCCCGCTTCGAACAACGCTTTCTTGCCCATGAAAAACACGCTGCTGCTCGCCTTTGCCTTGGTTGCCGCGCCGATGCTGTCGATGGCCCAAGAGGTCAAGGGCGACGCAGGCGCCGGCGGCATGAAGGTCGCCATGTGCATCGGTTGCCACGGCTTGCCGGGTTATCAATCGAGCTTCCCGCAGGTCTACAAGGTGCCCAAGATCGCCGGGCAGAATGCCAAATACATCGCGGCCGCGCTCAACGGCTACCGCAGCGGCGACCGCAAGCACCCGTCGATGCGTGGCATCGCCGGGTCGCTGTCGGATCAAGACATCGCCGACGTGGCGGCCTACTACGAGGCACTGGGCAAAGACACGGCCGCGGCTTCGGTGCCAGAGACTCCTGAGGCGCCGCCGCCCGATGCGCTGAAGGACAAGCTGGCCACCTGCCCGGCGTGCCACGGCAAGAACTTCAACAACACCACCGATCCCGCAAATCCGCGCCTGGCCGGGCAACATGCCGACTACCTGCTGGCCTCGCTGAAGGCCTACATGACCGACAACAACCCGCGCGTGGGCCGCGCCAGCGCGGTCATGAAAGGCATGGTGGCCCCCGAAGTCGACGGCAAGAAGAAGCCCGTCTTCAGCAACGCCGAGTTGAAGGAGTTGGCCGAGTACCTGTCGGGCCTGCCTGGCGAGTTGAAGACGGTGCCGCAGTCGCGCTTCCATTCGCCGCACTGACAGCGAGCCCGCGCGAGCGCTAAACCTCGCCCGCCAAATCGTCGAGGATCGGGCAGTCGGGCCGCGAGTCGCCGTGGCAGCAGTGCGCCAGGTGTGTCAGCGTGCGCTGCATCGATTGCATCTCGTCGATGCGCCGCTGCAGATCGCCCGCGTGCGTCAGTGCGATGCGCTTGACATCGGCGCTGGCGCGGCGGCGGTTGCGCCACAGGCCGAGCAACGCGGTGATCTCCTTGATCGAAAAGCCGAGGTCGCGCGCCCGCCGAATGAAGCGCAGCGTGTGCACCGAAGCCTCGTCGTATTGCCGGTAGCCGGCCGCGTTGCGCGGCACCTTGGGCAACAGGCCGAGCGCCTCGTAGTGGCGGATCATCTTGGCGGAGACGCTGCTGCCGCGCGATGCCTGGCCGATGTTCATCGGGGGGTGTCCTCCTGCGCGTGGTGCGGGCGCCAGCGGCGCAACGTCAAGGCGTTGCCGACCACGCTGGCGCTGGACAACGCCATCGCGGCGCCGGCGATCACCGGGCTCAGCAGTCCCAACGCGGCCAGCGGGATGCCCACCACGTTGTAGACGAAAGCCCAGAACAGGTTCTGCCGGATCTTCGTGGTGGTGCGGCGCGACAGATCGATCGTTTGCGCCACCAGCATCGGGTCGCCGCGCAGCAGCGTCACGCCGGCGGCCTGCATCGCGGCGTCGCTGCCGAGCAGGCGGCCCGCCGCATCGCGGCCGCCCATCGCGATGCCGACATCGGCGGCGGCCAGCGCCGGTGCGTCGTTGACGCCGTCACCGACCATCGCGACCTTGCCGTGGCCCGCATTGGCGCGCAGCGCGGCGATCACCTGTGCCTTGTCGCCGGGCAGCACCTCGGCGCGCACGTCGTCGATGCCCAGCGTGGCGGCCACGGCGCGCGCCGCGCCGGCGTTGTCGCCGCTGATCAACAGCGTGTGCACGCCCAGGCGTTTCAGTTCGGCGATCGCCGCTGCAGCGCCCGGCTTGGGCGCATCGCCGAACGCCAGCATCGCCAGCGCCTGCGCACGGCCATCGCCGCGCAACTCGGCCAGCCAAGACACGGTGCGGCCCTGGCTGCGCAGCGCGCTTGCGGCATCGGATGCGGCGCCCAGGTCGGCGTTCAACTCGCGCATCAGCCGCTCGCTGCCCAGCCGCAGGACTCGACCTCCCACCGTGCCGCCGATGCCGCGCCCGGCGATGGCCTGCACATCGCTGGCGGCGCTCGGTGCGCCCGCACCCGCGCGCCGCGCATCGAGCACCGCCTGGGCCAGCGGGTGTTCACTGCCCGCTTGCAACGCGGCGGCCAATTCGAGCAGCGCGCCTTCTTCTTCGCCCGACATTGCCTGCAGCGCCACCAGATGCGGCCGGCCTTCGGTGAGCGTGCCGGTCTTGTCGAAGGCCACCGTGCGCACCGCGTGCGCCAGCTCCAGCGCCTGCGCGTCCTTGATCAGGATGCCGTGGCGCGCCGCCACGCCGGTGCCCACCATGATCGCGGTGGGCGTGGCCAGGCCGAGTGCGCACGGGCAGGCGATCACCAGCACCGCCACCGCGTTGAGCAAGCCTTGTGTCCACTGACCGGCGAGCAAGCCCCAGGCCAGCAGCGTGAGCAACGCCGCCAGCACCACCACCGGCACGAACACCGCGCTGACGCGGTCGACCAGCCGCTGGATCGGGGCCTTGTGCGCCTGCGCCGATTCCACCAGCCGCGCGATGCGCGCCAGCGTCGACTCCGCGCCGAGCGCGGTGGTGCGCACGCGCAGCAGACCCTCGGCGTTGACCGCGCCGCCGATCACGCGGTCGCCGCGCTGCCTGGCCACCGGCAGGCTCTCGCCGGTGAGCAGCGATTCGTCGACGTGGCTGGCGCCGTCGATCACCTCGCCATCGACCGCCACCCGCTCGCCGGGCCGCACGATCACCACGTCGTCGATGCGCACCTGCGCCAGCGGCAGCTCGACCTCGGTGCCGTCGCGCTGCACGCGCGCGGTGTTGGGGCGCAGCGCATTCAACGCGCGGATGGCGTCGGTGGTCTGCCGCTTGGCGCGCGTCTCGAGCCACTTGCCGAACAGCACCAGCGTGATCACCACGGCGGCCGATTCGAAGTACAGGTGCGCCGCGTGTCCGGCAGGCGCTGCCAGCAGCAGCGCCAGGCTCAATCCGAACGCGGCGCTGGTGCCGATGGCCACCAGCAAGTCCATGTTGCCGCTGCCGGCGCGCAGCGCGTGCCAGCCGGCGCGGTAGAAGCGCGCACCGAGCCACAGCTGCACCGGCGCGGCCAACGCGAGTTGCCACCAGCCATTGAGCACGGCATGCCAGCCGAGCCAGCCGGCCACCATCGGCAGCAACAGCGGAGCCGACAGCGCCGCGGCCAGCGCGACGCGTGCGCCATCGCCCCAGAGTGGTCGGGCTGCGGCGCTGCTGGTGGGATCGGCGGTGGCCTCGCCGCCGTCGTAGCCCGCGCCGCGCAGTGCCGCGACCAGTTCGTCGCTCGACGCCTGGCCGCGCCAGCGCACGACGCTGGCGCGCTCGGTGGCCAGGTTCACCGAGGCCGACACGACGCCGGGCACACGCGTCAGCGCGCGCTCGACGCGGGCCACGCACGATGCGCAGGTCATGCCTTGCACCGCCAGCGTCACGCCCTCTTGCGCCACTGTGTAGCCGGCGTGCCGCACCGCATCGGCCAGCGCAGCGGGTTGCACTGCCTGCGCCAGTTCCACGGCGGCGGTCTCGGTGGCCAGGTTGACCGCCGCCGAGCGCACCCCGGGCACGCCAGCCAGCGCGCGCTCGACGCGCTGCACGCACGACGCGCAGGTCATGCCTTCGATCGGCAGCGACAAGGTTCCGTTCATGGAAGCGAAGCTTAGACCTTCACACGATGGGAAGGTCAAGCCCGGATTGCGCGGCGAGCACCATCGGCGCCTGCCGCTTGACCTTGCCACCGTGGCAAGGTCTACGATGCGCTCGGTTGACTCTTGAAGACTCTGATGATCGAACTGAAACTACCCACCATGACCTGCGACCATTGCGTGCGGACGGTGAGCCACACGGTGCAAGGCATCGACGCTGCCGCCAAGGTCGATGTCGACCTGCCGGCCAAGATCGTGCGCATCGAATCCCGGCACGAGCGCCAGGAGTTCGTGCGCGCGCTGTCGGAACAGGGCTACGTGCCGGCCGCGTGAGCGGGCGCGCGAGGCACGCGGGCTACGCGCCTGCTCGCCGGCGCACGCACTCGACATACGCCGGGCCGTCAGGTGGCGCGCCGTCGCGCTGCGAGCGCCAGATCATCTCGCCCAGGCATTCCATCGCCTGGTGATGCGCCTCGTGCAGCGACCCCAGGCGCGCCGCCAGGGCCTCCACGGCGCCGCGGATGCCGCCGGGTTGGTCGATCGAACACTGCTCGCTGATCGACAAGTGCATCGACAGGTGCAGGAACGGATTGGCGCGGCCGCCCTCGACGCTGTAGTCGGCGGCCAGCGCGGCCTGTTCGTCGCCCAACTCGCGGTCGTATTCGGGATGCTCGGCGACCCACAGCGCGGCCAGCGTCTCCATCGCCGTCATCGGCGCGGCCTCGCGGCGCTTGCGCCAGGCGGCGCAGAAGAAACGGCGCACGTCGTGCTGGTTGGGTTGGAACACGGGAGAATTGTCGTTGCTTGAGGCGCGCACAGGGCGCGCGATGAGGACTTGATGGCAATCACCACCGATCGGCTCTTCACGCAGGCGCGCACCGCGACGTTCTTCCTCGAGTCGCCCGGCGTCGACGACGACACGCTGCATGCGCTGTACGAGCTGCTGAAGTGGGGCCCCACCGCGTCGAACTGTTGCCCGGCGCGCTTCGTGTTCGTGCGCACGCCCCAGGCCAAGGAACGCCTGCTGGGCTGCCTGAGCCCGGGCAACGTGGCCAAGGCGAAGTCGGCGCCGGTGACGGCGGTGATCGGCATGGACATGGCGTTCTATGACCAGCTGCCGGTGCTGTACCCGCAGGCCGACGCGCGCTCGTGGTTCGCCGGCCAACCCGAGGTGATCGCGCGCGAGGCGCTGCGCAGCTCGAGCCTGCAGGCGGCCTACCTGATCATCGCGGCGCGCACGCTGGGGCTCGACGCCGCGCCGATGGGCGGCATCGACGCCGCCAAGATGGACGCCGAGTTCTTTGCCGGCACCACGGTGAAGAGCCACATGGTGTGCTGCCTTGGCCATGCCGATGTCGCGCGCCAGCGGCCACGCAATCCACGCCTGCCGTTCGACCAGGCGTGCCGGTTGGCTTGAGATGTTGGCCCCCACGCTTGCCGCTTCGCGCCGGCGCTGCCCCCCGAGGGGTCGCAGTCCAACTTGGGCAGCCCGGCGCTGACCTGACGCATCGCCTCCGTTGCCGCTGATCACCGACCCCGCGTTCTACGCCGTGGCCATTCCCGCCGCGCTGCTGGTGGGCGTCGGCAAGAGCGGCGTGGCCGGCGGTTTCGGCATCCTCGCGGTGCCGTTGATCGCGCTGGTGATGCCGGTGCCGCAGGCGGCTGCCATCGTGCTGCCGCTGTTGACGGTGGGCGACATGTTCGGCCTGGCCGCGCTGATCCGCGATCGCGACCGCGCGCTGCTGCGCGTGCTGCTGCCCGCGGGGCTCGCGGGCACGGTGGTGGGGTTCCTCTTGTTCGGCGTGCTGGCACCCAAGACGGTGTCGGCCGTGCTCGGCGTGATGACGCTGCTGTTCATCGCGCAGCGCACGTGGTCGTCGTCGGGCGCGGCGTCGCACGCGGTGCCGCGTTGGTTCACAGCGCTCGCCGGCGTCGCTGCGGGCATCACGAGCTTCGTCGCCCACGCCGGTGGCCCGCCGATCTCGATCGCGTTGCTGCCGATGCGGCTGGCACCCGCCGCGTTCGCGGCCACCACCAGCGTGTTCTTCACGGTGATCAACGCGTCGAAGTGGCTGCCGTATGCGTGGCTCGGGCTGATCGACCTCACCAACATGCTCACCGCGCTGCTGCTGGCACCGTGCGCGGTGCTCGGTGTGTGGCTCGGCGTGTCGTTGCTGCGGCGCCTGCCCGCGGTGTGGTTCTATCGGCTGGTGTCGGCCGGCTTGCTGATCACCGGGCTCAAGCTGACGTGGGACGGTCTGCGCTAGCCGCGCCGGCTTGAGGCCCATCGACCGACGGATCGTCGGCGCGGCCGCGTGTGCGCTCGGCCAGCTCGCGCTCCTGGGTCAGCAGTTGTTCCAGCTGCTCGCGTCCGGCCTTGCTCATCGAGATCAGCCGCTTCTCGTCGCCCAGGTGCGGCGCCATCGCCACCAGCTGCTCCACGCTGTGGCGGCGAAAGCGCTGGGCCAGCGTGCGTGCGCGATGCGGCTCGATACCCAGCAGCTCGAGCACGCTGCGCCCGCTCATCAGCGCGGAGTCGAGCGTCTCGCGCTCGATAAATTGCACACCGCGCTGGAACAGCTGCGTCCAGTGCTGCGCGTTGCGGGCCCGCGCGACGATGGCGAGCTGCGGAAAGTGCTCGCGCGCCAGGTCCACCAGCGCGAGGTTGCGCTCGATGTCGTCGATCGCCACCACCAGCACCTTGGCCTGGCCCGCACCGGCCACGCGCAGCAAGTCGAGCCGCGTGGCGTCGCCGTAGTACACCTGCCAGCCGAAGCGCCGCGTCGCCTCCACCTGATCGGCGCTGATGTCGAGCACCGTCGCGCGGCCTCCACTGGCGAACAGCAGGCGGCCGACGATCTGCCCGTAGCGGCCGAACCCCGCAATGATCACCGGCGCGCTCTGCGGTGCTTCGATGCGGTGCTGCGTCGATTCCCTCTTGTGCGCCTGCAGATGCGCGGCCCACCAGCGGTCGCTCGCCAGCAGCAGCAGCGGCGTCAGCAGCATCGACAACGCCACCACCGCCACCAGCAGCGAGGCCACCTCGCCCTCGATGGCGCGGGCCTGCGTGGCGGACTGGAAGACGACGAAGCCGAACTCGCCGCCTTGCGTGAGCAGCACCACGAACACCGAGCGCTCGGCCAGCGGGATCGGCATCGTGCGCGCCATCGCCCACAGCACCAGCGCCTTCAACGACAGGAACGCCGCGACCAGGCCGACGATCAATCCCGGATGCCGCATCACCACGTGGAAGTCGATGCCCATGCCCACCGCGATGAAGAACAGGCCGAGCAACAAGCCCTTGAACGGCTCGATGTCGGTCTCGAGTTCGCGCCGGTATTCGCTCTCGGCCAGCAGCACGCCAGCCAGGAAGGCGCCCAGCGCCATCGACAGGCCCACCGACTGCATCAGCGCGGCGATCGCCACCACCAGCAGCAGCGCAGCGGCGGTGAAGATCTCGGGCGTCTTGCTGCGCGCGATCCAGCGCAGCATCGGGCGCAGCAGCAATCGGCCACCGAGCACGATGGCGGCGATCACGCCGAGTGCGCGCGCGGCTTCGGCCCAGCTGTCGACGCCGCTGCCGTCGTGCGCGCCGCCACCGCCCAGCAGCGGCACCAGCGCGAGGATCGGAATCGCCGCGATGTCCTGCAGCAGCGCCACCGACAGCACGCCTTGTCCGGCGGTGGTGCCGGTCAGGTTGCGCTCGTTGAGCACCGACAGGCCGATCGCGGTGGACGACATCGCCAGGCCCAGCGCAGCCACCAGCGCGAGCCGCCACGGCACGCCGCACGACACCGCGACCACGAACAGCAGCGCGGTTGAACCGAGCAGCTGCAGCGCGCCCCAGCCGAAGATCGGCCGCCGCATCGCCCACAGGCGGCGCGGCTCGAGCTCCAGGCCGACGAGAAACAGCATCAGCACGACGCCGAACTCGGCGAAGTGCAGCATCGACTGCGTGTCGCTCACCAGGTTGAGGCCGAACGGCCCGATGGCGATGCCGGCCACCAGGTAGCCGATGATCGAGCCCAAGCCTGCGAAGCGCGCCAGCGGCACCGCGATCACCGCAGCGCCCAGGTACACGAGGCTCAGGATCAACCAGTTCGACATGCGGCGCGCCTCCTCAGCTGCCGGCCGTTGGGCGCTCGCCCTCGGGCGCCACGCCCTGGATGCATGGCATCAGGTCGGCGATCTCGGGCCATGCGGGCCAGCTGCGCAGGCGCTCGATCAGCACGGCCACGTGCTCGTCGATCTCCTCACGCGTGGCGCGGTGCGCACCGTGCAGCACCATTGGCGGCAGAAAGCGCATGCCGGCCAGCGATGCCGTCTGCTCGTACGGCGGCCAGAAGGCGTCGATGAAGAAGCGGTTGTGGCCGTCGGGCCGGTACGACGCCTCGGTGCCGCCGGTGGAAGCCACCAGCCACAGGTCTTTGCCGGCCAGCCGGTCGCCGCCGGGGCCATAGGCCCAGCCATAGGCGAACACCTCGTCGACCCACAGCTTGAGCAGCGGCGGCATGCCGTACCAGTGCAGCGGATGCAGCCACACCACCAGCCGTGCCTTGAGCAGCGCGGCCTGCTCGGCTGCCACGTCGATCAGGTAGTCGGGGTACAGCGCGTACAGGTCGCGCAGCGCCCAACGCGCGCCGGCACGCGCGCTCTCGGGTTGCAGCGCGTTGCGCAACGCCGCGTGCACGCGCGAGTGCTGCAGGTCCGGGTGGGCGAGCAGCAGCAGGACGTCCGACATCGGTGGGGTGCGCGCGCAGGCGGTGGGCGGCGGGTTTGAGGCGTGGTTTGTCCGGTGCCGGCGCGCTGCGCCGGCCCGCTACCATAGCCTGAATCGCGCCGTGCCTGCTGGCATGTGCATCGAAACCGAGGAGGGACGCATGCCGGTGATCGTCGTCGCCAATCCCAAGGGCGGGGTCGGCAAGAGCACGCTGGCCACCAACATCGCCGGCCTGTTCGCGCGCCAGGGCCACGCCGTGATGCTGGGCGACGTCGATCGTCAGCAGTCGTCGCGCCAGTGGCTGGCGCTGCGGCCCGATGCGGCGCCGCGCATCCAGAACTGGGACCTGGTGGGCGACTCGACGTTGAAAGCGCCCAAGGGCGTGACCCACATGGTGCTCGACACGCCGGCGGGCATGCACGGCAAGCTGCTCGACGCCGTGATGCGCATCGCTGACCGCCTGGTGATTCCGCTGCAGCCGAGCTTGTTCGACATCCAGGCGACGCACACGTTCGTCAATGAGGTGCGCGACCACAAACGCGGCAGCGACGTCGAGCTGGCGGTACTGGGCATGCGGGTCAAGGAACACACCATCGCCAACGACCAGCTGCACCAGTTTCTGGCCAAGCTGAAGCTGCCAGTGCTGGGCTACCTGCGCGACACGCAAAACTACGTGCACGTGGCCGCGCGCGGCCTCACGCTGTGGGACGTGACGCCCAGCCGCGTGGAGCGCGATCTGGAACAATGGCAGCCTCTGGTTGATTGGTTGAACGCATGATCCACATTGCCAACCTCAGCAGCATGCAGCAGCGCGTTGGCCAAGAGCTCGCGGTCGGCGACTGGGTCACCGTGGACCAGCCGATGATCGACAAGTTCGCCGAGGCCACCGGCGACCACCAGTGGATCCACATCGATGTCGAGCGCGCGAAGGAGGGCCCCTTCGGCACGACGATCGCGCATGGCTTTCTCACGCTGTCGCTGCTGCCGCGTCTGGCCGAGTCGGCGATCAAGATCGACGACGTGCGCATGGGCGTCAACTACGGGCTCAACCGCGTGCGCTTTCCGGCGCCGGTGCCCTCGGGCAGCCGCATCCGCGCGCACATGAAGCTGCTCAGCTACGAGCCGATCGACGGCGGCGCACAACTCGTCATGGAAGTGACGATGGAGCGCGAGGGTGGCGACAAGCCGGTGTGCGTGGCCGAGTCGGTGTCGCGCAGGTATCTGTAGAGCGGCGCCCGAAACGCGTAGCATCGGGCGCCAAGCGAGGTGACCGATGAAGGTGCTGCTGGTCGATGACCATCCGCTGATCCTGAGCGCGCTGCAGGCCGTGATCCAGGGCCTGGGCGACGACGTGTCGGTGTTCGGCGTGGCCAGCGGCGACGAAGCGCGCGCGGCGCTCAGGCGCGACGCCGACTTCGACCTCGCGCTGATGGATTTGAACCTCGGCGATGCAGACGGCTTCGATCTGCTGGCCGAGCTGCGCTCCACCTACCCGGCGTTGCCCGTGGTGGTGGTGTCGGCCACCGAGCGTCAGGTCGACGTGATCCGTGCCATCGACATGGGCGCGATGGGTTTCGTGCCCAAGCGGGCGTCGAATCGCGATTTGTTCGAGGCGTTGCGCATGGTGATGTCCGGCGGCGTCTACATCCCGCCGATGATGCTCGGGCTGCCGCCGCCACCGCCCGGCGGCGACACCGTGCCGGCGGTGATGCGGCACGTGCCCTCCGATCAGCCGCTGCCGGCGCCCGAGCCGGCGCAAAAGGTGCGCAACTTCGAGTCGCTCGGCCTCACGCCGCGCCAGGCCGAGGTGCTGGCGCTGCTGCTCAAGGGCATGCCCAACAAGCTGATCGCGCGCGAGCTGTCGCTGTCGGTCGAAACCGTCAAGGACCATGTGGCGGCCGTGCTGCGTGCGCTGGGCGTCAGCTCGCGCACGCAGGCGGTGCTGGCGGTGAGCCAGATGTCGCAGGCCAACCCGGGTCTGGCTGCATGGCGACCGAACTCGCAACGCTGACGCGGCGGTCGGCGGCTGCGCGCGCTGCGCAGCGCGAGCGCGTGGACAGAGAATGAACCCGCCCACCTCGGCCACGATGGCGGGCGCCGACGCTGCGCCCAGCCCCGGCGTGGCCGCCGCACTCACTGCGCCCGGTGCGTTGACCGATCGCGTGCACGCGCTGTTCTCGTACGCGACCACCACGAACATGAGTTACGTGCTGGCCGCGGCGATGTTCGTGGTGCTGTTCAAGGATGATGTGTCGCCGCTGGTGCTCGGTGGCTGGGCTGGCATGTTCGTGCTGCTGATTGCCATCCGTGCCTGGACCGCATGGTCGTACAACCGCGTCGCGCCGAGCGACGACGCCGCCAGCGTGGTGTGGCTGCGCGCCTGGAACGTCGGCACCTTGGCATCCGGCGCGCTGTGGGGCGCGGCGGCGTGGCTGTTCTACGGCCACGGCGAGCCGTTGCATCAGCTCGCGATGGTGCTGGTGATCTACGCGTTCTGCGTCGGATCGACGCCGTTGCTGGGCTGGCAGCGTTCGATCTTCTTCGCCTACATCGGCTTGAGCGTGGTGCCGACCATTGCGCGCGTGTGGCACGTCGGCGGGCCGGGCAGCACGGGGCTGGTCGTCGTGTCGGCACTGATCCTGGCGATGACCGTGCGGCTGGGCCGCAACTATCGCGACTCGTTCGGCGAACTGGTCGAGCTGAAGGCGCGCGCGCAGCGCCTGGCGGGCCAGCTGCGCGCCGAGTCTGCGGTCGCCGAGGCGGCGCGTCGCGAGGCCGAGGCGGCCAATCGCGCCAAGACGCAGTTCTTCGCCGCCGCCAGCCACGACCTGCGCCAGCCCCTGCATGCGCTCGGCCTGTTCGCCGAAGCGCTGCGCCAGAAGAGCCGCGACGACGAGACGATGCAGCTGATCAACAGCATCAACGGCAGCGTCGATGCGCTCGACGGCCTGTTCTCCGAGCTGTTGGACATCACGAAGATTGATACCGGCGGCGTCGAGCCGCGGCCCACCGACTTTCAGCTCGACGAGGTGTTCCGCAAGATCAAGCTGCACTTCGAGCCGATCGCGTTCGAAAAAGGCTTGATGCTGCGCGTGCGCGGCGGCCAGCGCCATGCCTACGCCGACCCGCTTCTGGTCGAGCGCATCGTGCGCAACCTCACGGTCAACGCGATCCGCTACACCAACGACGGCGGCGTGCTGGTGTGTGCGCGCGCACGCGGCAACAAGCTGCTGCTGCAGGTGTGGGACACCGGTGTCGGCATCGGCGAGGCCGATCGCGAGCGCGTGTTCGACGAGTTCGTGCAGCTGCACGACGCCGATGCATCGAGCATTCCGAATCAGCGCAAGGGCCTGGGCCTCGGGCTGTCGATCGTGCGCCGGCTGTCGTCGCTGATGAACGCGCCGCTGACCCTGCGCTCGCAACGCGGCCGCGGCACGGTGTTCACGCTCGAGGTGCCGCAAGGCCGCCCACGGCCAGCCGCCGCGGCGCCGGTGCGCTCGAGCGCGCCGGTGGGGGTGACGCTGGATCGACGGCTGGTGGTGATGATCGAGGACGACCCGGCCGTCAAGAGCGGCCTGGAGGTGCTGCTCAAGAGCTGGGGCGCCAGCGTGATCGGCTTCGACAGCCTGCAGGCCTGCCAGCAATGGGCGCAGGCGGCCGAGCCGTCGATGCTCAAGCCCGACCTCATCATCGCCGACTACCGGCTCGAATCAGGCCATACCGGCATCGAGGCGATCCGCGCGCTGCGCAGCATGCTGCAGCAGCCGATCCCGGCCATCGTGGTGACCGGCAGCGTGCTGTCGAGCCACGAGCGCGAGGCCGCCGAGCAAGACTTTCATCTGCTGCTCAAGCCCGTGGTGCCGGGCAAGTTGCGAGCGATGATCGCGTTCAAGCTGGGGCTGAGATAGAGCGTAGCGAGTTTCGCGACGGGCTACGACGGCTGGTAAGCCAACCTGACGTAGATCGGCGCAAACGCCTCCGCCTGCGTCACCTCGAGCAGGCTCTCGCGCGCCAGCTCCAGCAGCGCGATGAAGGTGACGACGACCACCTGCGAGCTGGCGCTCGCATCGAACAGATCGAGAAACTCCACGAAGCGCCGTCCCTGCAGCTTGCGCAGCACGATGCTCATGTGCTCGCGCACCGACAGCTGTTCGCGCGTGATGTGGTGGTGCGCCTTCAGCGTGGCGCGGCGCAGGATGTCGACCCAGGCCTGGCGCAAGTCGTCGGGCGTGACCACCGGCAAGCGCTCCTGCGGCTCCAGCGCCGGCTGCGCGACCTGCACGCGCAGAAAGTCGCGGCCGAGCAGCGGCAGCGCGTCGAGCTTGGCGGCGGCGCCTTTCATCTTCTCGTACTCGAGCAGGCGGCGCACCAACTCGGCGCGCGGGTCATCGGCCTCCGGGCCGCCTTCGCTCTTGCGCACCGGCAGCAGCATGCGCGACTTGATCTCGATCAGCATCGCCGCCATCAGCAGGTACTCGGCTGCCAGTTCGAGATTGCGCGATCGGATCTGCTCGACGTAGTTCAAGTACTGCCGCGTCACGTCGGCCAGCGGGATGTCGAGGATGTTGAAGTTCTGCCGGCGTATCAGGTACAGCAGCAGGTCCAGCGGGCCCTCGAACGCCTCGAGGAACACCTCCAGCGCGTCGGGCGGGATGTACAGATCCTGCGGCAGCGCGAACAGCGGCTCGCCGTACAGGCGCGCCACCGCCACGCCATCCACCGGCAGCGGCTCTTCGCTGCTGGCAGCGGGCTCGTCCAGCGCGACGGTGTCGGTCACGGCGTGCGGCTTACTTGCCGGGGGAAGTCTGGTAGACGTAGGGCTGCTGCGCGACCCGCGCCGCGCCGAATTCGGCCTGTTCCTCGCGGTCGATGTCGCGATCCCACAGCAGCGCGCGGCCGGCGCTCTGCTCAGCCTCCAGGGTGGGCTTCTTGGCCTTCATCTCATCGATGAACTGAGTGATCTCGGATGTGTAAGGCTTCCAGAACAGCGGCATGGTGCGCTTTGTCGGGTTCGTCGGGGAGGCTGGCATTTTAGCGGTCCCGGCGTTTCGCTCGTGCCCGCGCGGCGCGCCATCGGGGATTGCCCGGTTGGCGTTGCGCGGGAAATCGACAAGAGTTCGTTCGGCGTTCGAACTATTAGGCCCTAACCCAGGAGACGACGATGACGTTGAAACACCCCCTGAGCGCGCTCGCGCTTGCCGTGGCTGCGAGCGGTGCCTGCGCGCAGCTCACGGTGGGCGTCAGCTGGTCCAACTTCCAGGAGGAGCGCTGGAAGACCGACGAGGCGGCGATGAAGTCGCAGCTCGAGAAGCTCGGCGCCAAGTACATCAGTGCGGATGCGGGCGGCTCGCCGGAGAAGCAGCTGGCCGACATCGAGGGCCTGACGGCCAAGGGCGCCAAGGTGCTGATCGTGCTGGCGATGGACAAAGACGCCATCCTGCCGGCGGTGAACAAGGCCGCCAAACAGAAGATCCCGGTCGTCGCGTATGACCGGCTGATCGAGGCACCCGGGGTGTTCTACATCACGTTCGACAACAAGGAAGTCGGCCGCATGCAGGCGCGCGCCGTGTTCAAGGCGCAGCCCAAGGGCAACTACGTGTTCATCAAGGGCTCGCCCACCGACCCGAACGCCAACTTCCTGCGCGCCGGGCAACAAGAGGTGGTCGATGCTGCGGTCAAGAAGGGCGACATCAAGATCGTCGGCGACGAGTACACCGATGGCTGGAAGCCCGACGTCGCGCAGAAGAACATGGGAGCAGATCCTCACCAAGACCGGTGGCAAGGTCGACGCGGTGGTCGCCTCCAACGACGGCACCGCCGGCGGCGTAGTGGCCGCGCTCACCTCCAAGGGCATCCGCGGCATCCCGGTGTCGGGGCAGGACGGCGACTTCGCGGCGCTCAATCGCGTGGCGCTCGGCACGCAGACCGTCTCGGTGTGGAAGGATGCGCGCGACCTCGGCCGCGAAGCGGCCAGCGCGGCAGTCGCGCTCGGCAGCGGCAAGCAGCCCGACAAGGCAATCACCTGGAGCGAGGGCGAGAAGAAGGTCGCGCTGCCCTCGCGCTTCCTGGCGCCGGTGCCGATCACGCGCGACAACCTCGACGTCGTCGTCAAGGCCGGCTGGATCAAGAAGGAAGAATTGTGCCGCGGCGTGGCGGCTGACAAGGCGCCTGCGGCCTGCAAATAGGCCACCTGCGCATTGCGTGAGAGGGTGCGGCCCGCGGCGGCGAGCCGCGGCCGGCTTGGTAGCGAGCCGCCGCCCGCTGATCGTGTCGTGCCCTCGGAGGTGTCGCCGATGAACTCCGCACCGAGCGTCTGGCGTAACGCCGCGATCGACTGGCGGCTGGTGATGATGGGCGCCGTGCTCGCCGGGATGGCGATCGTGCTTCACGTGCTCACCGGCGGCCTGTTCCTGTCGCCCGAGAATCTCTACAACATCGCGCAGCAGACGGCGGTGGTGGGCATCGTGTCGACCGTCGTGGTGCTGGTGATCGTCGCGCGTCACATCGACCTGTCGGTCGGCTCGGTGCTGGGCTTCGTCGGTGTGCTGATCGCTTACCTGATGTACACCCGCGACTGGTCGTGGCCGGCCGCCGCGCTGGCCGGCCTTGCCGTCGCGTTGCTGGTCGCGCTCTATCAGGGCGGTCTGACGGCGTTGCTCGGTGTGCCGTCGTTCGTGGTCACGCTCGGCGGGCTGATGTCGTTTCGCGGCGCGGCGTTTCTCGTTGCCGACGGCAAGACGCAGCCGATCACCGACGAGGTCTTTTTGAGCCTCGGCGGCGGCTACGACGGCGGCATCGGCGTCGGGCCGACGTGGGTGCTGGCGGCCGTCGTCGGCGCGGGGTTGCTGGTGCGCATGGTGATCAAGCGCCGCGCCCGCCAGCGCTACGGCATGCCGGTGCAGCCGCTGTGGATGGAATTGCTGCTGGTGGCGGTGCCGATCGTGATCGTGGTCGCGTTTGCCGCGTCGATGAATGCCTACCGCATCTCGTCGAAGCCCGAGCCGCAGGGCATCCCGATCCCGGTGCTGATCTGGGCCGCGGTCGCGCTGGTGCTGTCGTTTATCGTGCACCGCACGCGCTTTGGCCGCTACGTGTTCGCGATGGGCGGCAACCCCGACGCGGCGGCGCTGGTGGGCATTCCGGTCAAGCGCGTCACGCTGATGCTGTTCGCGCTGCTCGCGGTGATGATCACGGTGGCGGCCATCGTCGCGGTGGCGCGGCTGAACGCAGGCACCAACTCGCTGGGCACCAGCATGGAGCTGTACGTGATCGCCGCCGCGGTGATCGGCGGCACGGCGCTGTCCGGCGGCAGCGGCTCGATCCTCGGCTCGGTGCTCGGCGCGCTGATCATGCAATCGCTCGACAGCGGCATGCTGCTGCTCGACGTGTCGATCGGCAAGCGCATGGTGATCATCGGCCAGGTGCTGATCGTTGCCGTCGTGTTCGACGTGCTGTACCGGCGCTGGGCGCAAGAGATCTGACATGGACACGCCAGAGGCCGTCGTGCAGACCATGGCTTCGCCCCCGCTGGTGGAGATGCTCGACATTCGCAAAGCGTTCGGCGGCATCCACGCGGTCGACGGCGTCAGCGTCAACCTGTATCCGGGCGAAGTGGTCGCGGTGCTCGGCCACAACGGCGCCGGCAAGTCGACGCTGATGAAGATGCTGGCCGGTGCGTACCCGATCGACGCTGGCGAGATCCGCATCCAGGGCGCTGCGGCGCGCCTGCACAGCCCGGCCGACGCGCAGCACTTGGGCATCGAGACGATCTACCAGACGCTGGCGCTGGCCGACAACCTCGACGCCGTGGCCAACCTGTTCCTCGGCCGCGAAAAGCTCACCCCGTGGCGCACGCTCGACGACCACTTCATGGAGGTGCAGGCGCGCAAGGTGTTCAACCGCCTCAACAAGAACTTCACCAACATCCGCACGCCGGTGCGGCGGCTGTCGGGTGGCCAGCGGCAGGTGGTGGCGATTTCGCGCGCGCTGTACTTCAACGCGCGCATCCTGGTGATGGACGAGCCGTGCGCGGCGCTCGGCCCCGAGGAGACGCGCATGGTGGGCGACCTGACGCGCCAGCTCAAGGCCGACGGCGTGGGCATCTTCCTGATCAGCCACGACATGCAAGACGTGTTCGAGCTCAGCGACCGGCTGGCGGTGATGAAGAACGGCCGTCTCGTGGGCATCTACCGCACGCAGGACGTGACCGAGGACGAGGTGCTCGGCATGATCATTCTCGGCAAGCGGCCCGAAGGCAAGGTGCAGGCACAGCGGCCGAACGCGTGACGCGCGTTCTCGCTGCGCCGCGGGCCCGGCATGAACACGATCGGTGATCAGCAACTCGTCAAGCGCCTGAACCGCAGCGTGCTGCTGCGCCTGTTGCGCGCGCAGCCTGGACTGTCGCGCGCACGGCTGGCCAGCGAAAGCGGGCTGACGAAGTCGACCGTCAGCCTGCTGGTGCGCGAGCTGCTCGAAGACGGCTGGCTGGCCGAGGCCGGCGCGCCGGTGTCCGGCGGCCCGGGACGGCCGTCGACGCCGTTGCAGATCAACGCCCATGCCCGCGCCTTGATCGGCGTCGACATCGCGGTGGAGTGCGTGCGCGTCGTCTGCGTGTCGCTGCTCGGCGAGCTGCTGCACGCCGACGAGAAGCCGCTGCGCAACCCGCAGCCGCAACACGTGTGCACTCTGACAGCGCGTTTGGTCGCGCAGGCCGGCGCGGTCGTCGCTGCGCGCGGGTTGCAGCTGGCAGGCATCGGCGTCGGCCTGCCGGGCGCGTTCGACGACGACACCGGGATGGTGCACTTCGCACCGAACCTCGGCTGGCGCAACCTCGACGTGCTGCCGATGATGCACAAGGCGCTGGCCGCCGCCAACGTGCAGCGGGTCGCGCTGTACATGCAGAACGACGCCGACGTGGCGGCGCTCGGCGAATACGAGTTCGCCGGCGGCGAGGCCGAAGGCCCGCTGATCTACGTCAGCTGCGACGTCGGCGTCGGTGCCGGCATCGTGCTGAACGACCGGCTGTTCACCGGCTCGCAAGGGCTGGCGGGCGAGATCGGCCACTCGATCCTGGCGGTCGACGGCCCGCCGTGCTCGTGTGGGCGGCGCGGTTGCGCCGAGGCGTTCGTCGGCTCGCGCGCGGTCGCCGGCCGCGGCGGCGTGCAGCGCGGCGGCCGCATGCTCGGCGTGCTGCTGCAGAACCTGTGGACGATGTTCAATCCGCGCACGATCGTGGTGGGCGGCAAGAGCTGCATCACGACCCCGACGCTGCTGCAGATCGCGCTCGAGACGCTCGAGCGCTATGCGCAGGACGCTGGCATGCCGGCGCCCAGCGTGCGCCCGGCGCGTCATGGCCTGCTGGCGACCGCGGTCGGTGCCGCCGCCCTTGTGCTGCACCAGGACCTGCGGCCGCTGCAGCGTCGCACGGCGGCCGTGCGCGCGCCTGTTGAGCACCCCGGTTAGAGCCGTTCGATCGAGCGGCTCTCGCGCTCGAACAGTGCGTCGTAGCAGTGGGCCTGCTCTTGGCGATCGACTACCAGCGGGCGACTGGGGGCCGGCTGCCGATGCGTGCTCTTTCAGAACTCCAGCCGGAACAGGCGCACCCACAGGTCGGGCTCGGTGCCGCCGTTTTTCCTGACATTGATGCGTTCGTCGCCGTTCGCAGTCGGAATGGCGGTGGTACGCCACAGCGATGGCCGCAACAGCAGTTGCTCGCGAAACTCTTCGGTGGCCCAGATCTGGCCCGCCTCGACGATGGGTTCCACCCGTGAGGCGCACAGCACGGCATCGCCTCCGACGATGACCGCACCATGGCCGTTGGAGCTTGGCCGCGTGCGCACCGAGCCGTAGTGCAGTGCAATGCGCAGACGCGGCTGACCCGGCGCCTTGTAGACGTCGTCCATCAGGTGGCGCGCGGTTTGTGCGATCGCCACCGGGTCGTCGTCGGCAATCAGCGCTGCATCGCCCCCGCCGGTCTCGGCGATGGCCGACGCGGGTGTCCAGCGCCGAACGGCGGCTTCGAGCGCGCGGCGCACCGGTGCGTCGGCGCCTGCGCGCATCAAGCTGCCGAAACCCTGGATGTCGGCCTTCAGCACGCAGCAGTGCTGCGTGCTTGCTGCAGTCGGCTCGGGCGCGCCGGCTTCGCGCCACGGCCTGTCGTAGCCGATGACGTTCATCAAGTCCACGCGCTGCAAGAAGGCCGGATTGATGCGACCGATGACATCCGACAGCACCGGATGCAGCAGGTAGTGCGTGGCGGGCGGCAACGCACCACTGGGATCCAATGTGGCATCGCCGGGACGCAGAAAGCGTTGGCGCCATTCGCCGCGCACGCGGTCGTGCTGCACGTAACCCAACAATCCCACCTTGTAGAGCGCGTGCAACGCACGTCCGGTGTCGCCGGACTCCGCGTCGGATTGCGCGATCAGCGTTTCCGCCTCGACGCGGGTCAGCACGTGACCAGCCAATCGCTGGAACAACCGATCGAGCTCCAGGTCACCCACGTAGGGTTTGATCTCGGCCAGGTACTCGTGGGCGATCTCGATGGCGGCCAGGTTGACGGCCTCCTTCACCTGGAGCTCGTGACGGCGCTGGTCGGGGCGCAGGGCTGCAACCCGCTCGCCGATCGTCATCAGGTCGCGGGGCCTGAGCAGCGTGTGGCGACAGATGTACTCGAAGGCATCTTCCTCTTCACGCGTGTAGACGTCGATCAAGCTGGTGCGTCCCAAGAAGGCCTCGAGCGCATTGCTGCGCAGCCGGCCGGGCAGCACCATGCGATCCGCCTTGAGCAGGCGAATGTTGTTGATGAAGATTTCGCGCAGACTCTCAGGCGAGTAGGCGATGTCGACCGCGCTGCCCCGGTACTGCTGGACCATGGCCGTGCGCTGCGGCAAGCGCGCATAGGCTTCCTTGCGGATGGCTGCGAACACCTTGAGGTGGTGGTTGATGCGTCGCAGCTGGTACGCCACCTCGACCAGACCGAGTTGCGCGTAGTACCAGATCTCGGGTGACAACTCCCCGGTGACGCTGGCGTTGGCCGGCTGATCCTCGACATGTTTGCTGAAGTACTCGTCGATGCCGTCGATGAACAGCGCCAGCGGCGTCTTCAGCGACCGCAGGCGAGGCACCAGGTGCCCATCGACGTCGGTCGCGCAACGCTGCAGGTCGCTGGGACTGAAGTCGAGCAGACGCACGAAATGGTCGATCACGCTGTGCAGCTGAACGTCGGCGATCAGGTTGGTCAACCTGGCATTCACCTTCAGGCCACCCACTGCATCGGCGTGTTTGAGCACCGCGATCGCGATGGACGTCAGCCACACCTTTGACCAGGGCAGCGGCGATGCCGCAAAGAAGGCCAGGGCCTCGCGGCTGAAGATCTTGTCACCAATCGGCTTGTCGAGCAGGCTGTCGTTGGGCAGGCACACGGCCCGGCCGTCACGTTGATACAGGATGCGCCGTGCCTTCAACAGCAGCGTCTTGCCGAATCCCTTGGTGCCGATGACGATGAACTTGTCATCGCGATCCGGACGCAGGAAGCTGTCGATCTCTGGCGTCCGATGCAGCAAGGCCTCGTCGAAATCCTCGGCCACTCGGATGTCGTCGGCGTCCACCGTCCATGCGCGCATGCGAACTCCCTGCACCCTGAGCGATGAAGGATAGGCTCAGCCGGGTGCAGCGTCCAGGGCGCCCTCTGGGCGGCCCAAAGACTTCGGTGCATCTTCGCCGGCCGCGGGTTCGAAGCAATGCCGTCAGCGCCGGTCGGTCACCGACCACTGCGGCTCGTCGTCGAAGGCCGCCGACACCGTGGGCACGATCTGATCGGCGCCGAGCACCGCTTCGAACCCCGAGCGGCGGATCAGCGACAGCGGCTGCTCGTTCACGTTGGCCAGCACCAGCGCGATGCCGCGGCTCATCAATGCGCGGTGCAGTTGCTGCAGGGCGTCGAGCCCCGAGGTGTCCATCGAGATCAAGCGGTGCATCTCGAGCACCACCGCGCGGGTGCCGGTCTTGATCTGCGCTGGCAACGCCTCGATCTTGCCCACCGCGCCGAAGAACAGCGCGCCGAACAGCTCGAACACCTGCACGCCCGGCGGCAGTGCGCTCGCCTCCTCGGGTGGCTGCACGCGAAACAGCGTGCTCATGCGGTAGATGAAAAACAGGCAGGCCAGGATCAGCCCCACCTGCACCGCCACCGTGAGGTCGAACACCACGGTCAACGTGAAGGTGCCCACGAGGATGATGCGGTACTGCATGCTGAAGCGCTTGAGGCGGCCGAACTCGTGCCACTCGCCCATGTTCCAGGCCACGTACAGCAAGATGCCGGCCAGCGCGGCCAGCGGCACGTTCATCGCCAGCGGCGCGGCGAGCAACACCACCACCAGCAGCGTGGCCGCGTGCACCATGCCCGCCACCGGCGACGTGGCGCCGGCGCGCACGTTGGTCACCGTGCGCGCGATGGTGCCGGTGGCCGGAATGCCGCCGAAGAACGGCACCACGAAATTGGCCACGCCCTGCGCCATCAGCTCCTGGTTGGGGTCGTGGCGCGGCTGCGTGCACACGTTGTCGGCCACGCGCGCGCAAAGCAGCGATTCGATGGCGCCCAGCAGCGCGATGGTCACCGTGGGGATCAGCAGTTGCTTGGCCGACTCCCAGCTGAACGGCGGCAGCGCCAGCTCGGGCAGCGTGCGCGGAATGCCGCCGAAGCGCGTGCCGATCGTCTCCACCGGCAGCGTGAACCACCACACCAGCGCCGTCATCGTCACCAGCGCCACCACCGGTCCGGGCACCCGGGCAAACGTGCGCACCGTGCGGCCTTCCAGCATGGCCGACGGCAACAGCGTGCCGGCGAACAGGCGCGGCCACACCATCAGCCCGACGAAGGT
>JBIODO010000014.1:0-22348 GCA_044445225.1 Burkholderiales bacterium | reverse complement strand
CGCATCGCATCGGCGATCGCGAACAGGTATTGCTCCTCGCTGGCGTAGTGCTCGTTGCGGAAGAACAGCGACACCACGCCCGGCGAGGCGGCGCTCAGAAAACCCTCGCGCGCGTTGACCTGCGCCAGCGCGGCCTTCAGGTGCGCCACGTCCGTGCGCGCCGCCTCGGGGTCGCGCACCTGCACCGCCGCGTTGCAGGTGGGCGTCTTGCGCCGCGAGCGGCCGGGGTCGCCGAACACCCGCTTGGCGAGGCCCGGAAAGCCGACCAGATCCTGGTAGACGAAGGTGTTGTCAGCGCCGCCGAAACCGCTCAGCCGGTCTTTGATGTAGGTGGCGTAGCTCGGCTTGCTCATCTCGCCGTCGTTGATGATGTCCACGCCGGCGGAGGCCTGCTTGCGCACCACCTCGGCCACCGCGTCCGCCACACGCTGCGCCAGCGCGGCCGCCTCGACCGGCACGCCCTCCTCCTTGGCGTACATCATCTTGATCAGGTCGTCGGGCCGCGGCAGGCTGCCGGTGTGGGTGGTCAGAAAGCGGTCGGTGCTGCGTTGCATCGGAGCTCCTTTTTCGAACACTGCATCGTACGGTCATTCGCGGTGCGGGCCCGCCCTGGCGATCAAGCCCGCAGCAGATCGCCGAGGAACCGCTGCGTGCGCTCGTGCTGCGGCGATGCGAAGAACTCCTGCGGCGGGGCCACCTCGAGGATCTGGCCTTCGTCCATGAAGACCACGCGGTCGGCCACCTGGCGCGCAAAGCCCATCTCGTGGCTGACGCACACCATCGACATGCCCTGCTGCGCCAGCGTAATCATGGTGTCGAGCACCTCCTTGACCATCTCGGGGTCGAGCGACGAGGTCGGCTCGTCGAACAGCATCAGCCTGGGCCTCATGCACAACGCGCGCGCGATCGCCACGCGCTGTTGCTGGCCCCCCGACAGCTGCGACGGGTACTTGGCCGCGTGCTCGGCCACGCGCACGCGGGCGAGCAAATCCAGCGCCGCGGCCTGCGCGTCGCGTTGATTCATGCGGCCCGTCGACACCGGGGCGAGCATGCAGTTCTGCAGCGCGGTCAGGTGCGGGAACAGGTTGAACTGCTGGAACACCATGCCCACCTCGCGCCGCACGGCGGCCACGTCGCCGCCGGCCGGAGACAGCGTGACACCGCACACCAGCAGCGAGCCCGACTCGAAGCCCTCGATGCCGTTGATGCAGCGGATCAACGACGACTTGCCCGAGCCCGACGGGCCGCAGATCACGATGCGCTCGCGCTCGCGCAGCACGAGATCGATGCCACGCAGCGCGTGGTAGCTGCCGTACCACTTGTTGAGGCCGCTGATGGCCAGGATGCCGGCTTCGGCTGGTGCGGGTTGCTGCATGCGGCGTTCAGAGCGATCGTTCCCGGTCCAGCGGCGCTTGCAGACGCGTGCTGGCGCGGGACATCGCAAAACAGAATGCGAAGTAGATGGCGGCGACGAACAGGTAGATCTCGGTGCCGAAGCCCTGCCATGCGGGATCGGCGGCGGCACGGTTGGCGGCCGTCATCAAATCGAAGATGCCCACCACGACGACGATCGAGGTCGCCTTGAAGAAGGCAATGAACACGTTGACGATGGCCGGGATCACCGCCATCAGCGCCTGCGGCAGCACGATGCGGGTCGTCACCACGTAGCGCGTCAGGCCGAGCGCCCTGGCGGCCTCGACCTGGCCCTTGGGGATCGACAGCAGCCCGCCGCGCACGACTTCGGCCAGGTAGGCGGCGATGAACAGCGCGAAGGCAACGAACACGCGCAACAGCTTCGAGACGTCGATGCCCTGCGGCAGGAATAGCGGAATCATCACGCTGGCGAAGAACAGCACCGCCAGCAGCGGCACGCTGCGCGTGAGTTCGATGTAGGCCACAGCCAGCGCCTTGCCGACGCCGCGCCGCGGCGAGTGGCGCAGCAGCGCCAGCATGATGGCCAGTGGAAAGCCCGTGGCCAGCCCCAGCGTGGCCAGGATCAGCGTGACCGGCAGGCCGCCCCACTGATCGTCGGGCACGGACGGCAGGCCGAACACGCCGCCCCACATCAGCACGCCGACCGCCGCCAGCGCGGCGAACCACACCGCCGGCAAGCGCCAGTTCCACATGCGCGGCTGCACCGACGCGCCGTACATCACGATCAGCAGCACGATCGCACTGGCCGGACGCCAGTGCTGCGAATGTGGATACAGGCCGAACAGCACCAGACGCAGCTTCTCGCCGATCACCGCCCAGCAGGCGCCGGCGCCTGCTGCGCGGCAGGCGTCGGGCCCGCGGCCGTGCGTGGTGAACACGGCGTCGAGCAGGCCCCACGTCACGATCTGCCAGGCCAACGCGATGCTCAGCGTCGCCAGCACGAGGGTGACGATCGACGACGCCGTCGAGTTGAAGAACAGGCGGCGCATCTTCTGCAGCGCGCTCGAAGTGTCCAGCGGCGGCGGGGCAGGCGCGATCCGGTGGCTGGCGACGAATCTCACTTCGCGCCCCAGCGCATGTTGCGGTGTTCGAAGCCGTGCATCGCGACGCTCACCAGCAGGCTCACCACCGCGTAGAACAGCATCACGATCGCCATCACCTCCACTGCTTGCCCGGTATCGGTGAGCATCGAGTTGCTGACCGCCATGAAGTCCTGGTAGCCCACCGCCACCGCCAGCGTGCTGTTCTTGAAGATGCCCATGTACTCGCTCGACAGCGGCGGCAAGCCCACGCGCAGCGCTTGCGGCAGCACGACCCGGCCCAGCGTGGTCCCGCGCGACAGACCGAGCGCCGAGGTGGCCTCCCACTGGCCGCGATCCACCGAGGTGACCGCAGCCCGCACGATCTCGGCCACGAAAGCGGCCGTGTACAGCGAGATGCCGATGAACAGCGCGCAGAACTCCGGCGTCATGAAGAGGCCGCCCTGCACTTCGAGCCCTTCGACGGCGGGCCACTCGAAGGCCGGCAGCCGCAGCTGCAGCAGCCAAGGCGCTGCGGCCACCAGCACCAGCACCACCCAGCGCCATCGCCATCCGGGCTGCCCCATGCCGTCGGCCGGCCGTGGCCTCAGCAGCCGCCACGCGGCGAGGCACGCGGCCACGAGCCCGACCGACCACCACCAGGTGTCGTCGGCGGCGAACCAGGCCAGATGGATGCCGCGGTTGCTGGCCAGCACGCCGGCGTGCGTCATTGCGTCCGAAGTCGGCGGCAGATGCAGGATCAGGCCGTACCAGAACACCACGTGCAACAGCACCGGCACGTTGCGCATGCCCTCCACGTAGCCCGCACAGAGGGCGCGCGCCATTGCGTTGGGGAACAAGCGGCCGAGCCCGACGGCCACGCCGATCGCCGTGGCCGCGACGATGGCGACCAGGCTCAGCTTCACCGAGTTCAAGGCACCGGCCGCGAACGCGCGCGCGTAGCTGTCGACACCGGCCTCGAAACTCACCGGCGAATTGGAGATCGGCGTCGGCGACGGCCGCCACAGGAAGTCGAACCCTGAATGGATGCCGCGCGACTGCAGGTTCGCGCTGGTCAGGTGGAACATCGCGAACAGCGCGCCGCCGAGCACGGCGAACGCCAGCGCCTGGCGCAGCGCGCCGCTCCACCGCCCGTGGCTGCCAGCCGGGCGCGGCGAAGGCCGATCGCTGCCCATCGCGGCGCGGGGCTCTCTTGCAGCGCGGTGCGCGTTGGCGATCAGCGCATCGGGTACGAAAAGACCAGGCCGCCCTCCGATGCCAGGCGGTCGGGCCCGCGCGGCATGCCACTGGCGCCGAACGCGCGCTGCCACATCTGGCCGTAGTTGCCGACGCTCGAGATGACGTTGACCGCCCACTCCTTGTCCAGGCCCATCGATGCGCCGAGGTCGCCGTCCGCGCCGAGCAGGCGCTTGACCACCGGGTCGGTCGACGAGGCGAACGTCTTGACGTTGTCCGACGTGATGCCCAGCTCTTCGGCCAGCACCATCGCATTGTGCGAGTAGCGCGCGATGTCGAACCAGCGCTCGTCGCCCTTGCGCACCGCACCGGCCAGCGGCTCGCGCCCCACCGTCTCGGGCAGCAGCAGGTAGTCGTCACTCTGAGCGCCGAGGGTCTGCTTGAAGCTCGCGAGCGCCGAGGTGTCGTGGATGATGGCGTCGCAGCGTTTGGCAAGAAACGCCTTGCGCATCTGCTCGCCCTCGGCGAACGGCACCGGCTTGTAGCGCACCTTGATCTTGCCGAAGTACTCCGACGCGTTGGCTTCGCCAGGCCCCGAGATCATGCAGATACTGGCGCCGTTCAGCTTGGACGTGGAATTCACCTTCAGCGACTTCGGCACCATGAAGCCGATGGTGTCGTAGTGATTGATGGCCGCGAACTGCACGCCCGACTTCGTCTCGCGCGTCATGGTCCAGGTGATGTTGGCGTAGGCGACGTCGACTTCGCCCGACTGCACCGCCACCAACCGTTGCGCCGGCGTGAGGCTGACGAACTTGACCTTGTTTGCGTCGCCGAACACGGCGGCGGCGATCGCGCGGCACGAGTCGGCGTCGATGCCGCGCATCACGCCCTGGCTGTCGGGCAACGAAAAGTTCGCCGAACTGCCGATCACGCCGCAGTTCAGCACGCCGCGCGCCTTGACGGCCGCCAGCGTGGGCGACGCGGCCGGCGCGGCGGTAGCCTGCGCATGCGCGGCGCCCACACTGCATGCGGCGAATGTGGCGATCACCGCCAATGCGGTGGCTCGATCTCTTGGCATGAAGTCTCCTCTTGTATGTGTCGTGGTCAGGGGTGAACGGTCAACTCGGCCAGCGCGTCCAGGCACTGGTCGATCTCTTCGGCGGTGTTGTACACGTGCGGCGCCACGCGCACGCCGGCACCGCGTGCCGACACGCTGATGCGGCGGCGCGCGAGTTGATTCTTCGCGTCTTCACCGTCGGCGCAGCGCAAGACGAGGATGCCCGCGCGAATGTGCGGCGGCGTGACGAGGTCGAGCCCGCGGCGCGACGCGCCCTCGATGAGGTGCGCGCCCAATGCGGCCACACGCGCGAAGACGGTGCTCCAGCCAACCCGCTCGAAGAAGTCGAGCGTGGCATCCAGCCCGTAGATCGCCGGGATGTTGACGTGCGCATACTGCAGCTGCGCGGGGTCGGCCATGTTGGCGTAGCCCTGATACGCAGCCTCCATCGCCGCGCGAGCGCGCGCCGACGTGACCAGCACGCCGACGCCGAACCCCGACAGCATCCACTTGAAGAACGAGGCGGCGTAGATGTCCACCAGCGACAGATCGGTGGCCACCGCCCCCAGCGCCTGGATGCCGTCGACCATCAGCAGCACGCCGTGCTCGCGGCAGTGTCGGCCCAATCGCATCAGGTCCAGCGTGGTGCCGGTGCTCGAATGCGTCTGCGACACCACCAGCAGGCGGCTGCGCGAGTCGAGCGCGTCGAGCAATGCCGCCTCGCGATCGGCCTCGCGCGCGATCGGAACCGCCACGACCTCCGCACCCGAACGCTCGGCCGCACGCCACACGCGCGCCACCGACGGAAACTCGTCGGCCGCCATCACGATGCGGTCGCCGGCGCGCAAACGCAGGCTCTGAGCCGCGAGGTTCAGGCCCTCGGTCGTGTTGGAGACGAACGTGACGTCGGTCGGCGCGACAGCGAGCAAGCCTGCGAGCCGGCCGCGCACCCGTTGCGTCATCGCCTGCCACTCGGGCCGCGCGTCGTAGCCTCGGCTCTTCACCTCGTCGTAGAAGCGCGCGACGGCGTGGCCATGACCGGGCCAGCAGATGCCGGCGGCAGCCGAGTCGAGGTAGACGCGCTCCCTGAGATAGGGGAATGCGTCGCGCATTGCGTTCACGTCGGTCCCGACGACATCTGACGGCATGAATGCGTCTCAGCTTAAACGAAGTGTGTTGATGGAAGAATACACATGCCCAGCCACTGCGCCAGCAACCACCTTTGTCCCGACACGAAACCACCTTCGCGCCGCCGCATCGCGGTTGGCTCGCATGCTCGACGTTGGCGGTTGTCGCCGCGCTGGCGGGCTGCGCCACCGCGCCGTCGACGGCTACCGAAACGTCGGCCCCCGCTTCAACGAGCGGCCCCACGGAGGTCACCGCCGACGACGCGGCACCCGAGCAGGCCTTCGCGCGCTGGGTCGCGGGCTTTCGCGCCAGCGCGCAGGTGGCAGGCATCGACGCCGACACGTTGAGTGTCGCGTTCGACGATGTGCACTACCTGCCGCGCATTGTCGAGTCGGACCGTGCACAGCCCGAGTTCACCCGCGCGGTCTGGGAGTACCTCGACAGCGCCGTGTCGCCGCAACGCGTCGCGCGCGGCCAGGACAAGCTGCTGCAGGTGCGCGACACGGCCGACACCACGGCCGCCCGCTATGGCGTGCCGCCCGGCATCGTGGTCGCCATCTGGGGCATCGAGAGCAACTACGGCGACAACTTCGGCAACACACCCACGATCGACGCGCTGGCCACGCTGGGCTTCGAGGGACGGCGCGAAAGCTGGGCGCGCGGCCAGTTGCTCGCCGCGTTGAAGATCCTGCAAAGCGGCGACATCGACCGCGCGCACATGGTCGGTTCGTGGGCCGGTGCCATGGGGCAGACGCAGTTTCTGCCGTCGACCTTTCTAACCTACGCGGTGGATGCCGATGGCGACGGCCGACGCGACATCTGGGGCAGCTTGGCCGATGTGATGGCCTCCACCGCGAACTTTCTTGCACGCTCCGGGTGGCGAGCAGGCGAGCCTTGGGGTGCCGAGGTGCAGTTGCCGCCCGAATTCGACGTGAGCCGCGCCGACGCGGATGTGAAGCAGTCCAGCGCGCAGTGGGCCGCCGAAGGCGTGCACACCAGCGATGGCGCGCCGCTGCCGGAGTTTGCCGACGGCGCGATCCTGCTGCCCGCGGGCGCGCGCGGGCCGGCCTTCCTGGTGGGCCCCAACTTTCGCGCGATCCTGCGCTACAACAACTCGACCAACTACGCGCTCGCAGTGAGCCTGCTTGCGCAACGGCTGGCCGATGGTCCCGGCGTGCAGGCGCCCTGGCCGCGTGATCTGCAAGCCCTCACGCGCAGCCAGGTGCTTGCGCTGCAGACCGCGTTGAACGAACACGGCTTTGCCAGCGGCACGCCCGACGGCCTGGCGGGGCCCGCCACGCGCGAGGCGCTGCGTCGGTACCAACGCAGCCTGGGCCTGCCTGCGGACGGCTACCCCACGCTGGAGTTGCTGCAGCGCCTGCAGGCGCAGTAGCCGGCGCGGCGTGATCGTCGTCTGCTCCGGGTCATCTCCTGCGGCTATGGCATCTGCGCTGCCGCGGCCTTGATCGCCTGGCGGATGCGGCCGTAGGTGCCGCAGCGACAGATGTTCTCGATGGCGTCGATGTCCGCGTCGGTCGGATTCTTGGTGCGCTTGAGCAGGTCCACGGCGGCCATGATCTGGCCGGGCTGGCAGAAACCGCACTGCGGCACGTCGATGTCGAGCCAGGCCTGCTGCACTGGGTGCAATGCATCGCCGGTCGCCAGGCCTTCGATCGTTGTCACCGCCTTGCCTTGCACAGACGAGACCTGGGTCGCGCAGGTTTGCACCGCTTGGCCATCGACCAAGCACGTGCAGGCTTTGCACACATTGACGCCGCAGCCGTACTTGGGGCCGGTGATGCCAAGCTTGTCGCGCAGCACCCACAGCAACGCCAGGTCGGCCGGTGCATCGACGTTGACCGACTGGCCGTTGACGTTGAACCTGTAGTTCGGCATGGTTAAGTCCTCAGACGAACACGGGCGCGGGCAGCTGCCCTGGCGCCACCGGCGTGAACGCGGGTGCTGCGTTGAGCGGGAAGCGGCGTGGCCTCACGCCGGTGGCGCGCGCGTAGGCGTTGGCGATCGCGCCGGAGCTTGCTGACAGACCCACCTCGCCCAAGCCCCCGGTCGGGTTGCCGACGTTGGGCATCAAGATGACCTGCACGTCCTTCGGGAAGTCCTTCATCTTCGTGTAGCGGTATTGCCCGTAGCTGCTCTCGAGCGGCAGGCCGTCCTGCAGCGTGAGGCCGGCGTTTAACACCAGGGCGATCGAGTCGGCCAGGCCGCCGAGCATCTGCGCCTCGATGCCCGAGGGATTGATGGGCTTGCCGACGTCGATCACGATCGTCGCGCGCGTGACCATCGCGTTGCGCGGGTCACGGCCGTCGAGTTCGACGATGCAGGCGGTGAACGAGCGTGACTCCTGGTGTACTCCGACACCCTGCGCAAAGCCCGCTGGCATTGCCTTGCCCCAGCTGGCGGCGGACGCGCAGCGCTGCAGCACCGCCCTGGCACGCTCCAGCCGCAGGCACTCGAGGCGCAACGCCACCGGGTCCTTGCCCAACGAGCGCGCGATCTCGTCGGTGACGATCTCCTCGACGCTGCGCACCGGTTGGATGTGCACGGAGCGGAACGCCGCGGTGTTCAAGTCGATCGCCACCGGCACGATCGTGCGCGTGCTGACGCCGTAGTTGTACGGCGACGACGGCATGATCTTGAAGAACGCCTGCTCGTAGGTGAGGTTGCCCAGGGTCTGCCCCATCGTGGGCGGCAGCGCGCCGCTCAGCGCGGTGGTCTTCTCGCCGAAGCCGTGGCGCGTGTCGAGCCGCACCGCGGCGACGCGGTGCTCGAAGCTCAGCACGCGGTTGAGCAGCATCGTGGCGCGCACCTTGTGCACCTGCGGTGGCCGCAGGCGCGCGTGTCGCGTGTCGTCCGTGCGGCTGTACATCAGCTTGCAGACGCGCCCGGTTGCCTGTGACACGTAGGCCGCGATCTGCACCGGATCCCAGAACAGGCGGCGTCCGAACGAGCCGCCCGAGGGGACGACGTGCACCTGCACCGCAGCCTCGGGTAGCCCGAGGTCGGCGGCGATCGCCTGCAGCGTGACGATCGGCGTCTGCAAGCCGGCCCATATCTCGCAGCGGCCGGCGCGCACGTCGGCAATCGCGCATTCCACTTCGAGAGGTGCGTGCGCGGCGGGCGCGAATTCGAACTCGCCGTCGACCGTCAGCGCGCCCAGCGGCGGCAGTGCCAGCGGCAGGTTGGCCGCCTTCAGCTGCGCCATCACGGTGGCGTTGGACTGGCCCTTCAGTGGTCCGTCGCCCCAGGTGATGTCAAGTGCGCGGCAGGCATCGCAGGCCTGGCCGAAGGTGTCGGCCATCACCGCGACACCGACCTGGCGCGGCACGATGGTGCCGCCTGGTGGGATCACCACCACGTCGATCACGCCGGGCATCGCGCGCACCGCGCCGAGGTTGTTCACATTGACGACCGTGCCGCGGATCTGCGACGGCATCCGCAGCATCGTCGGTTTGGCGCCGGGCACCGGCTGGTCCATCGTGAAACGCTTGCGGCCGGTGACGATGTCGCGTGCGTCGATACGGCCCGTGGCCTTGCCGATCAGGCTGTACTGCGACACGCTCTTCAGTACCACCGCGCTTGGCATCGGCATCGCGCGGGCGGCCACGGCGAACGACCCGTAGCCGGCGCTGCGTCCATCGGAAGCGATGACGACACCGCCCTCGACGCGCAGCGATGCCACCGGCACGCTCCATTGCGCCGCTGCTGCGGAGAGCAATCGGAAGCGCAGGGCGGCGGCGAGCAGCGGCATCGCCTGATCGAAGGTGCGCACGCCCGCGGAGCCGCCGGAGATCTGGTTGAACACGAGTTCCGGCTGTGCGTCGGCGGCTGGCACATCGACCATCGACAGCGGCAGATCGAGTTCCTCGGCGAGCAACATCGCCACCGCGGTGGCGATGCCCTGTCCGACTTCGAGCCGTGGCAGTTCGAGCCGGGCATGCCCATCGGTGCCCATCGACAGCTTCACCAGCGCCATCGTCGGCATCGCTGCGCCCGAGATCGCATCGCCGACGTCGTAGGTGTCGGTGGTGTCCGGCGGTGTCAAGGGGAGCGCGGCGGCGTGCGCCGTGGTAGGCATCGCGAAGCTGATCGCGAAACCCGCGCCGACGGTGGCCACCGGTGCTGACACCGCGAACGTCAGTAGGCCGCGCCGGGTGACCTCGGGTGCGGACTCGTGTTGGCTGTCAGGCAGCGTGTTTGCCGGCATCGTCTGCCACCACCGGAATCGAGCCGTCCATGGAATACCCGCGACTTCTGGGAACGTGACTTCATGCTACGCAGGCAACGCGCCTCCCGCTGTCCCGGGGATCTGGATTCGGAAGTCACCGTCTGACTGCGGCATGTCATTGATTCGGTGACGGGGCTGTCGCGCTCCGCCGAGCGAGAACGTGCGAACGTCCGCCCGTCGATAATCGGCCTCCGAATCCGAGGCACAGCATGGCGCATTTGACGGCGCATGAGATCGCGCAGTACCAGTCCGAGGGCTGGGTGGTGCCACAGTTCGCGCTCGCGCCGGGGCGCGTGGCCGGGTTGCGCGCTGCGCTCGAGCAGCTGCTGCGTGACAACCCCGGCGTGCGGCCCGAGAAGCTGGTGTCGGCGCACATCGAAGGCGACAACGGTGAGGGCGTGCGCGGCAGGCGCAGCTTTCTCGAACTGGCACAAGACCCGCAGATCGTCGAGCTCGTCTGCGATGTGATCGGCGACGACGTGATCCTGTGGGGCTGCCACGTGTTCTGCAAGCCGGCGCACGAAGGCTACGAGACGCCGTGGCACCAGGATGGCCACTACTGGCCGATCCGGCCGCTGGCCAACTGCACGGTGTGGGTGGCGCTCGAGCCCTCCACGCTCGACAATGGCTGCCTGCGCGTGATCCCGCGTTCGCATCGCGATCGCGTGCTGCATCCGCACCTGCACGAAGACCGCACCGACCTGACGCTGAACCAACGCATGGCCGACGGCACGTTCGACGAGGCGCAGGCGGTGGACATCGAGCTGCAGCCGGGCCAGATGTCGCTGCACGATGTGTACATGATCCACGGCGCGCGGCCCAACACCTCGGCGCGGCGCCGCACCGGCGTGGCGCTGCGCTACATGCCGTCGACCTCGGTGTTCGAGCGTGATCTGCGCCCGGTGGATGGGCAATCGGGCGTGGCGGTCAACTTCGCGCAGCGGCCGCTGTGGCTGCTCAAGGGCGTCGATCGCAGCGGGCGCAACGATTTTGAGATCGGGCACCGGCGTGGCATCCTGCGCACGGCTGCCAATGAAGACGGGGTGATCGAATGAACAAGCGCCAGTTCGTCGCAGCCAGCGTGGTCGGTGCCGCCGCGTTGCCTTTGCGGGCAGGCGCAGCGCAATCGCCTGCGCGCGCTGGCCACGGCATCCTGACCGTCAGCGGCGCCATTGCTCGCAGCAACCGCGGTCCACTGGACCCGGCGTTGGATCAATTGATGGTCAAGCACGGAGCGAGGTTCGACAAGGCATGGCAGTTCGATGCCGCGATGCTGGCCCGTCTACCGGTCGTGACCATCCAGCCCACGCTCGAGTACGACGCCAAGCCCCACAAGCTGAGCGGCCCGCTGCTCAGCGCCGTGGTCGAGGCCGCCGGCGTGATCACCGGCTCGCAGGTCATGCTGAGCCTGCGCGCGCTCGACGGCTACACCGTCGCGGTGAGCCTGGCCGACGCGCGCGGCTATCGCATGATCGTCGCCAGTGCGCTGGACGGCGTGCCGATGAGCATCGGCGGGCTCGGTCCGCTGTGGGCGGTGTACGACGCCGACCGCCTGCCGGCGTTCAAGGACAAGCCGCTGAAGGAGCGCTTCGGATTGTGTCCGTGGGGCCTGTACTACATCGACGTGAAGGCGATTTGAATTCGCGTCAGGGCTTCGGCTTCGATCCGAAGAACCGCCCTGTCATCTGGCAGTGCTGACGGCACGCACCAAGAACCTGCTGGCAACCGAGTTTCTGTTCTGCCCCAGAGCGCTGCCGCTATGCTTGCGCTCCGACGCAGACGCATCGGCTTCGCGCTTTCGAGAGGTCTTCATGGCATTTTCGAGCCTGCACGACCTGCCGACTTCCAACATTCCCCGCGAGGTGCTGGCGCATTGTCCAGCGAGCATTGCGGGCCTGCCGATCTCGGTCATGCCGATACCGAGCCATGCGGAGTTGCGGGACGACTTTCACCCGAACCCGCGAATCTTCGTCGCCCAACAGGGGATGGGGCGCCGGTGGTACAGCCGCGGCGGCGCGACTCGTCAGTTGCGCACGGCCCCGCGCATGATCGAGATCTACGAGCAAGGCCTGACCTTCGATCGCGAGGTTTGGGAGGGTGCTGCGGGACGCTGCGTGGTGGTCGACTTCCGTGATCACGATGTCGAGGCGTTGACTCACGGGCGGATGAAATCGCTCGAGTTGCAAACTCGGCACGAGGTCTTCGACGAGCGCATCAGCCGCCTTGCGTTGGAAATCGGCGAGGAAACGGTCAGCGGGCTGCCCAACGGGCGTCTGTACGTGCAGGGCCTCTGCATCGGGCTGCTCGGCATCCTGTCGGCACGCTACGCTTCAACAACGCAAGACGCGCTGGCTCAACCGCGGCGGCTCAGCCCGCAACACGAGCACCGGCTTGCTGAACTGATTCGAAGCCAGCCCGGCTCCAAGCTCTCGCTCACCACCATGGCATCGGAGGTGGGCCTCAGCCCTCAGCACTTCGCCCGGCTCTTCAAGGCCAGCTTCGGAACGACGCCCCACGCCTTTGTCCAAGCGCAGCGCATCGACGCCGCGGTGGCGGCACTGCGGCGCGAGCACGCCATGTCCATCGCTGCGATCGCCGTGGCGTTTGGTTTTTCGAGTCAGTCGCACATGACCGAGTTGATGCGCCGCCGCGTGGGGCTGACGCCCAGCCAGGTGCGGCGCGGTCTGAAATCGGCCAGCCAAAGTGGCGGCACGCACATTCATCCCTTCGAGGAATAGACCTCGGTACGGGAAAGTCCTGGCGCCGCTAAAGCACGGTTCTGACATCCGTGGTCCGGTTCTGGTAGAGCCGAGTCGGGCCGCGACGTATCGTGAATGCGTTCCTGCGCCGCGCGGCGGCGAGGCGAACAACGCGATGCAAAGGAGTGCACATGGACAAGTGGGCGAGGCGGGTCAGAAGGAGCGTCAACAGGAACATAACGATCACCTGGGCATTGGCGCTCGTGGCAGTGGCACTCGCCGTCGGTGCGCCGATCCGCTCACGGGCCGACGACGACAACGATCGGCATGAGCGCGAGCACGGACGCGGCGACCATCACAAGCTGCTGGCGTGCGACGACACGATGAAAGACGAGTTCAAACCGGACTCGCAAACCACCGTGCTGCTCGTCAAGGCTTTCAACAAGGGCGACGCACTGGCGCTCTCGGGCACTCCGGCCACGCCAGCGCCGCCTGTTGCCGCCAACGATGTCTGCGTGGTCAAGCTTTTGGTGGGGCCGGGGAACCCGGGGCCGGCAGGGCTGCCCTCGACCTCGGCAGGAATCGGGATCGAGGTCTGGCTGCCTGCGCCAGCCAACTGGAACAACCGCGTTCACGTGATCGGTGGGGGCGGCTTCGCAGGGGGCGTGCACACGAGCACCACCCTGCTGGCGGGCGCCGGAGGAGCCGGAGGACCGACTTCGTCGCCGATGATCGCCTCGACGATCGAGGGCGCGGTGTCCGCGTCCACCGACACCGGACACAGCTCTACCGGCTCGGGTTCATTCTTGATGAATCCCGACGGCACGATCAACACGGTGCTGTGGAACGATTTTGCGCAACGCGGCATTCATGAGATGGCGGTGAAGACGAAGGAGCTGGCGAAGGCCTACTACGGTCGGCCCGCGCGATACGCCTACTGGGACGGCTTCTCCACCGGCGGGCGGCAGGCGCACAAGCTGGCGCAACGGCATCCGGATGATTTCGACGGCATCCTAGCCGGCGCGCCAGCTTTCAACTGGACGCGCTTCATCACCAACGAGCTGTATCCGCAACTCGTCTACCAGCGAGACCTGGGCGGCGTGCCGCTCACAGCAGGACAGCTGACGCTGCTCGGCAATGCGGCGATCAACGCGTGCGACCTCGTCGGCGGCCAGCACCTTGGCTACATCGAGGACCCCGCGGCGTGCCGCTACGACCCGACGCGTGACGCGAACGTGTTGTGCGTGGCCAGCGGTGGCCTCAACACGAGCGCGAACTGCGTGAGCAGCACGCAGGCGCAGGCCATGAACAAGCTCTGGTACGGCCAGACCCGCGACGGTTCGGTGCCCTCGCCGGCAGTGGACAACAGCTGGGCGCATACGCTCGACAGCAACCATCTCTGGTACGGCCTGACGCGAGGCTCGAGCTTCGCCGGACTCGGTGGTTCCAATGCAGGCGTGCCCGCGCCCTTCACCATCGCCACCGACATGGTGGCGCTGGAGGACCAGAACCCGACGCTGGCGACGCCGTCATTCCAGAACCCGACGGGCAACGGCTCCAACGGCTGGCTCGGCCTGTCGTACGCGCAATTGGGCGTCGCCTACGACAACGGCCTGCTGCTGCAGCGGCAGTTCGCCCACATCAATACCGACGACCCCGATCTGCGGCGCTTTCGGGCTGCGGGCGGCAAGATGCTGATGTACCACGGCCTCGCGGACGTATTGATCATGCCGCAAGGGTCGATCCACTACTACGACAGCGTGGTCCGGGAGATCGGAAGCCTCAGGGCCGTGCAGAGGTTCTATCGATTCTTCCTGATACCCGGAATGACGCACGGGCTCGGCAACGGGACGACGAATGCCAACGCCAACCCGCCGCTGCCTCGCAACGCGGCCAACGGGACGCAGCAGCTCTACGACGAGCTGACGAATTGGGTGGAGAACGGCGCGGCGCCGACGCGCATCGACATCGCGTCGGCGGTGACCGCGACGTTCCCGGTTGCCAAGTCTCGTCCGATCTGTCTGTATCCCACGAAGGCGAAGTTCATCGGTGGCGACATCAACGTGGCATCGAGCTACATCTGCGCTGACTAGGAAAGGACGAACGGCGGACGGACGTCCGCCCGTTCGTTCAAACCCGACGCCGTCAACACCACCCCGTCTTACTCACGCGCAAGCACCACGACCTAGCCTCCCGCTGCGCCCAACGGAACTCCGAGTTGCGCGAACGTGCGGTCGACCGCATCGGCCCAGCCGCGGTTGGCGGCGGGGCTCGCCGGGCTCGGGTGCAGGATCTGCGCGACTTTGACGCGGCGCGCGAACGCCGAGCCGATACCCTCGCTCTCGAGCACGTTGCGCAAGCAGCGCTCGGCGAAGCCGCCGACGCCGATGGCCCATTCGGGTTGCAGCGCGGTGAGCGCCGCGGCGAGATGGCGGTCGCACGCCATACCCACCGCGCGGCGCTGCACCACTGGCAACTTGTCGGGCGTGAAGTTGCGGCCCGACGCCTCGAGAAAAACGAGCGGGCAGTAGTTGAGCACGAACCAGTCGCTGAAGAACGCCTCGGCCGCACCGAAGCGCAGCGCGGCCCAACCCCACAGCCGCCGCCCGCTCACCTCGGAGCGCGGGCAGTCGAAGCCCTCGATCGGCCGCTTGGGGTGCTCGCGTGCCGGGCGCACGACCGGCGCGCGCAGGCCCATCCAGTCGCGCACGGCGGCCACCTCACCGAACGGCACGCCGGTCTGCATCATCCCGAACGGCCCCGGGTTCATGCCGAGCAGCACCACGCGCTTGCGCGAGTCGCCGTAGCGCTCGACGTAGGCCTCGTAAGGCGCCCACGCGTACTGCAGCGGGTCGTACACGTGCGCGATCGGCGGCGCAAAGCGCAGGCTGGCCAGTTCCTGCGAGAGCGCGCGGGCTGCGGTCAGCAACTGCTGCGCGATCGATCTCACGTGTCACCCAGACGACCGCGTGCGACGGGCACCTTGCCTACACTGGCGGCCACCCTTCCCAGGAGACACCGATGATCAAGCTGTGCGGCTTTGCCGTCTCGAACTACTACAACAAGGTCAAGCTCGCCTTGCTGGAAAAGGGCATCCCGTTCGAGGAGGAACCGGTGATGACCGGCGCGAAGGAGGAGGCCGTGCTCTCGTGTTCGCCGCTCGGCAAGGTGCCGTTCTTGCGCACGCCGCAGGGCCCGCTGTGCGAGAGCGAGGCGATCATGGGCTACCTCGAGGCCATTGCGCCCAACCCGCCGCTGCTGCCGGCCGACCCCTATGCCGCGGCCAAGGTGCGCGAACTGTCGATCTTCATCGACCTGCACCTCGAACTGGTGGCCCGCGAGCTGTATGCACAGGCCTTCTTCGGCGGCACGGTGAGCGCGGACACCCAGGCCAGCGTGCGCAAGCGCCTGGGCAAGAGCATCCCGGCCTTCAAGCGGCTGGCGAAGTTTTCGCCATACGTGGCCGGCGATGCATTCACCCAGGCCGATTGCGCCGCCTGGGTAAGCTTGCCGCTGGTGGGCATGGCCACCCGGCTGGTGCTGGGAGAGGACCTGCTGCTCGCCCAGGGCGTGGACTGGAAGCCCTATGCGGCCCTCATCGGCCAGCGCCCGCACGCGCAGAAGGTGGCGGCCGACCGCAAAGCGGCGCAGGAGCGGCTCAGCAAGCGCTGAGCCTGATTTCCTCTTCAACCCGCCGCAGTCAACACCACGCGCCCGACGACCTTGCCCGCGCGCAGCTCGCCTAGCACGGCACCCACCTCGTCGAGCGAACGCGTGCGGATCGGTACCTGCGGCATCCCGGCGCGATTGACCAGCTCGAGCAGCTCGGCCATGTCGTTCTGGCTGCCCACGTACGAGCCGCGCAGCGTCATCGCGCGCAGCGGCAGGAACGGCGTGGGCACCGTGACGTCGCCGCCGAACAGGCCCACCACCACGACCGTGCCGCCCTTGACGATGGCCCCGATCGCGAGGTTCACGGTCTGGCTGGAGCCGACGAAGTCGATCACGCCCCAGGCACCGCCGCCGGTGGCCGCATGGATCTGCTTGACCGCATCGGGCGCGGCACCGTCGATGGCCAGCGTGGCACCGGCCGTCAGCGCCGCGTCGCGCTTGGCCGGGTCGATGTCGACGGCGATCACCTCGCTGGCGCCCATCTTGCGCGCCAGCGTGATGCCCATCAGCCCGACGCCGCCGGCGCCGATGATGACCAGCGGCTCGTCCTTCAACGTGGCCGACACTTTCTTCAGCGCCGAATACGCGGTGACGCCCGAGCAGGCCAGCGGCGCTGCCTCGCGTGGCGACAGCCGGCCGATGTCGAACAAGTGCCGCGGATGCGGCGCGATCATGTGGGTGGCATAGCCGCCCTGCGCGTACACGCCGATCGACTGCGGCTTGACGCACAGGTTCTCGTCGCCGCGCAGACACACCTTGCACTCGCCGCAGCCGATCCACGGGTTGACGAGGCGCACGTCGCCCACCTTCACGCCGGTGGCGTCGGGCCCGAGTGCGATGACCTCGCCGACGTTTTCGTGACCCATCGTGAGCGGCAGCTTGATGCCCCGTTGAATCAGGTTGAGCCTCTTGCCGCCGCCCACCTCGTAGTAGCCGTCCCAGATGTGCAGGTCGGAATGGCAGACGCCGGCCGCGAGCACTTTCATCAACACCTGCGTGCCCTGCGGCGTGGGTGCTTCGCTCTCGGCGAGCTTGAGCGGCGCGCCGCACTCGCAGACCTGGTAGCTGCGCATTCTCATGGCGCCTCCTATGAGTTGTCCGATGGTTGGTTGTACCAGAACTCGATCGGAGGCCCTCCCCATCGCCAGCTGCCACCGGCATCAGTCGGCGGGCTCAGGGTCCCGCCTTCTCCATCTCGCCGTACGCGTGGTTCATCCACAGCTTGAGGCGCTGGCGCTCCATGATGCCCAGCAACGGGCCACTCGCACCGGGGAGGGTGTTCTTCGCGGCCCAGAAGCTGCTGTTGCGCGCGTCGATCTTCTGCACCAGGGGGCCGTGCAGCTGCTTGAGGTCGACCACCTTGGCGCTGAGGGCTGCGGCGCGCTCGAGCAAGCCTGACTTCTCCAGCATGCTGAAGTCGCTGCCGCGCAGCTGGTTGCGCACCAACACATAGTTCACGCGGTGGCCAAAGCGGTCGAACAGCTTGGCCAGCAGATCGATCGAGTCGCGGCCGCTGTCCATGACGTGCCAGTACTTGAGCGTGAAGCCCGACAGGTTGCCCATGTCGAGCACGCCCGACTCGTCCATCCACTTCACCAGCGGCTCGTGGGTCTGCGCGGCCAGGTCAACCAGCACGCGCACGCCGGCGCGCGCCACGGCCGCTTCGACAATGCGGTCGAGCGCCTCGTACTGGTCGACCAGCGCCTCGGAGGCATAGTCGGCATAGAAGCGCCGCAGAGAGCCGTGCGAGCGGTCGGTGTCGAAGCCCACGAAAGGCCACTCGCGGTCGATGAAGTACTGCGCCAGCACTCGCGAGACCATCGATTTGCCGACCCCGCCCTTCTCGCCGCCGATGAGATGGATCACCGACGTGGGGTTGTGTTCGAGTGTGGGGATGGTCATGGTGTTGGCGGCAAGCTCGACGATTTGATCAACGAAAGACTCGGCCTCAATGGAGCTTCGGTGGGCGCTGGCTGAAGAGCTTCGCGGCCCGGCCTTTCAGCTCCAGCAACTCGCTGGGCGTCACGGAGTAACGGCCGTTGAGAGCGTCGACCTCGATGCGGAACTCCACCTCGCGCGCGCCGTTGCGCAAAATGCCCACGGTGAATTCGTAGTCCTTCTGTGCCGCCGGAAAACCCTGCGCGGCAGCGTGTGGGTCCAGGTAGCGAACGTTGCGAATCTCGCCGCTGGCCAAGTCGAGCTCGCCCTCGGAACGCACCTCGTCTTCGCTCAGTTCATCGATGATGGTAATGGGTAGCTTCAGGTCCACGGCGGCGGGGGCAAAGGCTGTGCGATGCCGGATTGTGCACGGCGCCGGACATCGGCCCGGCGAGGCCGTCGCCGGCGGCGGGCACTGCGGTGGCGCCGCCAGCTCCCGACTGAAATCGGCTCAGTCGACGAAGACGCCCAGGCGGCCCCGTTGCTGGTCGAAGGTGTCGGCCACCCGTGTCCACTCGACTCCCAAGGCATGCAGCCAGGCGCGCAGGCGAAGCACGTCGAGTGCTCGCTCGCCTCGCTCGAACTTGCTGACCTCGCTCTGAGTGATCCCCAGCCGGGCGGCCAGCGTGGTCTGGTTGATACCCGCGGCCTCGCGCAGCTGCACGAGCCTGCGCAACATCGCTGCCTGCTCGCTCGCGGGCATCGGCCGCTTCATCGACAGAGCCGGGCTCGGCCCGCCATCGCGGGACTCCTCGCCCGGCCCGAAGAAGTCGGCGCCCCGTGGTTCACCACGGGGGCGCTCGCTAGTGGACGGAGATCGCCTTGGCCGTCTGGGTTGCATCGAACACGAGCGTCGACGGCCAGGTCGGCCAGTTGACGCCGAGCGCTGGGTTGTTGGGGTCGCCGTTGCGCGCGAAGGCGCCGATGCTGCGCATCATCGTGTCCGACAGCGCCAGCCGGCCAGGCCGGTTGGCCGTGGTGAACGCGATGTTGGCGTACAGCGAGGGGCCGAAGTTGCCGAACGCAAACCACAAGTCGAAGCCGTGGGCCGCACCGTAGATGTCGTTGAACGGGGCGGGCAGCTCGTCCCAGTCGAAGCGGTAGTACCAGATGTTGCTCTGCTGAGTCTGCACGGCCGACAGCACGGCGTCGCGGTTGTCGAAGAAGAAGATCTTGCTGAGCTGGTCGGCCCGCGCGTTGAACCCCGTGACCGGCGCGGTGATGGGTAGGTACGACGGCGGAATCCACTGCTCCAAGGTGGTCTGCGGCGCCGCGTCGGGCTTGTAGTTGAACGCCAGTGAGAACACCGTCGCGTCATCGAGCAAGCGGGCGCTGCCGGTGCCACCCGCCAGCGGGAACAGCGTCGGGAACAGCTTGCCTTCGTCGCGCGTGTTGCCCGCCAGCACCGGCGCCTTCACGTACTGGCCGGCGCGGATGGCCGCGATCGGGCTCGTGGGCAGCACGTTGCCGTCGGGGATGGGCCCGGAGCCCGATGCACCGATGGGCGCCAGCTTGGCGATGATCGTGTTGACGATCGTCGCCGCGCTCTTGCCTCGCACATAGGTCGCGATCTGCTCGGGCGTTTGCGATGCGATATAGGCACTCGCCGAGGCGAGGTCGGCGGCCAGCCCGTCGGCGATGACCAGGTTGGCGAGCAGGAAGTCGGCTTGGCCCCGGAAGGCCGACGCCGGCGCCAGCGTCGCGATGCTGCCCGCTGGCACCTCGCTGGCCAGCGCGATGCCGCCGCTGATCGGCACGAAGCGATGCACCAGCGCCGGGTTGGCGTTCACGACCAGCGGCGATGTCATCACCGCATAGACGTTGACCGCACCCGCCGACTGACCCATCAAGGTGACGTTGCCGGGGTTGCCGCCAAAGTTGCCGATGTTGCGGTTGATGAACTGCAGGCCCTTGATCAGGTCGAGCAGCGCGAAGTTGCCGGAGTCGTTGAGCGGCTCGCCCGTCTTCAGCTGCCCCAGGTTGAAGAAGCCGAACAGGCTCAGGCGATAGTTGATCGTGACGACCACCGCATTGGCGGTCTTCGCGAGGTTCGCTCCGTCGTATACCGGGTCGGCGGTGTAGCCGGTGACGTTGCTGCCCCCGTACACGAACACGATCACCGGCAGATTGGTGGCGGCGCCGGCCGGCCGCCAGATGTTCAGGTACAGGCAGTCCTCCGATCCGACGGGTTGTCCGAGGGTCGTGCCGATGGTGGCGTCGTACTTGTTGTTCAAACCAGGGCCGTACAAGCGGCCGAATGACACGCAGGCGTTGCCGAACTGCTGCGCGGTCCTGGCTGTGGTCCACGCGGCCGGCTCCGCCGGCGGCTTCCAGCGCAAATCACCCATCGGCGCCTTCGCGAAGGGGATGCCCTTCCAGGCATACGTGCCGCTGGTGGCCGAGTTGTCGTTGCCGAGGATTGGGCCCAGGTGAGTCTGCCGCTGCGTCGGCAGCACCGTTTCGTGCTCGACGCAGGTGAACGACGACGCGAGGTTCAGGTCACCGGTGCCGTTGTACTGCGCCCATTCCGGAAAGTCGCACAGCGGCCGCGTGCGGCCCGGCACGCCTGCGGTGTCGGTGACGACCTGCGCGCTCGGTTCGGTGTCCCTCTCGACCCAGTTCTCCAGTGTGGTGAGCGAATCCCACGCGGCGTTGAACGTCGAGCTCGCCGCGTGCCCATAACCTGGCACTTCGTAGTAGCGGGCGAACTTGGCGACCTCCGCCGGCCCCATCCGGGCCTGCAGGCGCTCGTAGTACTCCTCGGTCGCTCGTGTGGCCACCAACACGTCCGAAATGCCGTGCGCCAGCAGCAGCTTGCCTCCCTTGGCGGCAAACGCGTCCAGGTTCACCGGCACATCCATCAGTGTGCTCAGCTGGCTGACCCTGTCTGCCCACGGGCCGGGGTTCTGCGGGTCGAACGAGAAGGTGTCATAGCCGGGCGAGCGGGTGATGAAATACTGGATCCACTGATCCGTCATCTTGCTGATGTAGGGCGCGGTCGATGGCATCGGCAGCGTGGGCTGCGACGTGCCGAGGGCCAGGAAGGTGATGGTCGGCTCCAGCGGCGACGTGCGCGTGGTGATGCCCAGGTCGGAACCCCACATGTTGTAGCCCGGGAAGCCGTCCTCGCCACTGGCCAGTTCGAAGTTGAAGCGGGTGTCGGACTGGAGCGTTTTCAGCGCCGTGATCTGCGCGTCCGACAGGCAGGTGTCGCCGGTGTCCGCGCCATCCGGGCAGCGCAGCGGATTGCCGTTCACGCTCGCGGTCGCGGGGTCGAAGATCGCGTTGCAGCGCAGCTGGTTGTTGATGAGGCCGTCCATCGCGCCGTCCAGGCCGTCGCAAGCCTCCATGGCCGCGTTGAACAGCAGCTCGCGCTTGGCCGCCGACGCCGGGTAAGCGCCGGGCTTGGCGAGCGCGCGACTCACGGCGTGGCCCGCGAGAATGGCCGAGGCCTGCTTCCAGGCTGGATACCACGCGATGGCGCCATCCCAGTCGTCGGGCCAGCGCGTGATCGACTCCAGCGCTTCGCGCCCGCCGGTGGACCCGCCGGCGAAGTACGCCTTGCGAATCGAATCGACGCCGTAACGCGCCTTGATCAGGAACACCGACGCGTCGCGCGTCTTCTTCAGCGCCTCGCCGCTCCAGTTGCGGATGGCCTCGTCGTTGAGGCCGAAGCTGCCGTCCAGCGAGCCCAGCGCGTTGGCCTGATGGCCCGAGTCGCTGGCGAAGGTGGCGTAGCCGCGGCCGAGCGGACGCAGCTGGTCGCTCGGCCCTGCAGGCACGTTGCCGGCGACGTTGGGGATGGTGCCATTGAAGCCGCCGCCGCCGAACATGACGACCTTGGAGTTCCAGTTGGTCGGCAGCGCGACCCTGAACAGGATGTCGGGCGCGGTCGTGTCGACTGGCGAGATCTTGCCGTTGACCAGACAGTACTCCGGAATCGCCGCCGCGCCGG
>JBIODO010000013.1:0-23068 GCA_044445225.1 Burkholderiales bacterium | reverse complement strand
GACGACCCCAGCGCGTTCGTGCGGCCCGGTGTCGACTGGTTTCACATGAACACCGCCACCTACGATCCCAGCGACGACACCGTGATCGTGTCGAGCCGCGAGAACTTCCTGGTCAAGCTCGACTACAAGAGCGGCAACATCGTCTGGATCTTCGGCGACCCGACGAAGTACTGGTACACCTTTGCGTCGCTGCGCGAAAAGGCGGTGCTGCTGCCCGCGGGCGATCTGTATCCGATCGGCCAGCACGCCATCTCGATCAACGCGGCCGGCGAGTTGATGCTGTTCAACAATGGACTTGGCAGCATCAGCCAGCCAGCTGGCGCACCGGCCGGCGAGAGCCGCGACTACAGTGCGGTCTCGGCCTATGTCATCGACACGGGCAGCTTGACTGCACATGAAGTCTGGCGTTTCGACCACGATCGCTCGATCCTGTCTCAAATCTGCTCGAGTGCCTACGAAGCCGAAGACGGACGGTCGCTGCTGGTCAACTACGCGGTGGCGGACAACCGGACCCACGCGCGCGTCGTCGGTCTCGATGCCGACCACAACCCGGTGTTCGACCTCGAGTACCCGACCACGGCGTGCAACACCAGTTGGAACGCCATCCCGGTGCCGCTGCAGAACATGGCCATTCAGTAGCCGAGGCGGCGGCTGACCGCCTCGTCGAGTGCAGCGGTGCGTGCTGACCGAGCACGCTATGCTGCCGCCATGAGCCTGCCGATTTCCATGCAAGACATTCGCGCCGCGGCCGACCGCCTGGCCGGGGTTGCGCACAAGACTCCGGTATTGACCTCGCGACTGGCCGACGAGCGCGCAGGCGCGAAGCTGTTCTTCAAATGCGAGAACCTGCAGCGGGTCGGTGCGTTCAAGTTCCGCGGCGCCTACAACGCGCTGGCGCAGTTCGACCCCGCGCAGCGGCGCGCCGGCGTGATCGCGTTCTCGTCGGGCAACCACGCGCAGGCGATCGCGTTGGCGGCGCGCCTGCTCGACATGCCGTCGGTGATCGTGATGCCCGCCGATGCGCCGCCCGGCAAGCTGGCTGCCACGCGTGCGTATCAGGCGGGGCGCAGCGACAGCGAGGTGGTGCTGTACGACCGCTACCGCGAAGACCGCGAGGCCATTGGCCGGCGCATCGCCAGCGAGCGCGGCATGACGTTGATCCCACCGTACGACCACCCGCACGTGATGGCGGGGCAAGGCACGGCGGCTCTCGAGCTGATCCAGGAGGTGGGCGCGCTCGACGCGCTGCTGGTGTGCGTCGGCGGCGGCGGACTGGTGTCGGGCAGTGCGGTGGCTGCGCAGGGCCTGATCTCGGGCATCGCGGTGTACGGGGTCGAGCCTGCGGCGGGCAACGACGTGCAGCAAAGTCTTGCGCGCGGCGAGGTCGTGCAGATCCCGGTGCCCGACACCATCGCCGATGGTGCGCAGACGCAGGCGCCCGGCCGGCTGACCTTCGAGGTGATGCGCGCGTGCCTGCGCGGCGTGCTGACGGTGAGCGACGCGCAGTTGATCGCTGCGATGCGCTTCTTCGCCGAACACATGAAGCTGGTGGTCGAGCCCACCGGCTGCCTGGCCGCCGCGGCCGCGCTCGACCGCGTCATCGATCTGAGCGGGCAGCGGGTCGGTGTCATCATCAGCGGCGGCAATGTCGACCGCGTGCGCTATGGTCGATGGCTGGCGGGGGACGACACGGCAGGGGCCACAGCATGAGTGACAATCCAACCACCAAACCCGATATCGAAGCCGACAACAAACGCCAACGGGAAACGCTCGACAAGCTGCTGGCGCGGGCGCCGATGGTGGCCACGGGCAGTGTCACGCTGGCCAGCGGCCGACGCCTAGAGTACGAGCTGAACGCCGGCTTCATGCCGCTCACCGCGGGCGGTGTCGACGCACAGCGCGGCGAGCCGCAGGCCGCAGTGTTCTGCGTTTCCTACACGGTGCCCAGCGACAAGCCGCGGCCGCTGTGCTTTGCGTTCAACGGCGGGCCGGGGTCGGCGTCGGTGTGGCTGCACCTGGGCGCGCTCGGCCCCAAGCGGGTGGCCATCCACGACGACGGCACGATGCCCGCCGCACCCTACGCGGTGCAGGACAACCCGCTGACCTGGCTCGAGCAATTCGATCTCGTCTTCATCGACCCGCCGCACACCGGCTACTCGATCGCGCTGAACGACGAGGCGCGCAAGAAGCTGTTTTCAGTCGACGGCGATGCCGACGCGCTGGCCGAGGTGGTGCGCGTGTGGCTGGCGCGGCACAAGCGCTTCGGCTCGGCGCTGTACCTGGCCGGCGAGAGCTACGGCACCACGCGCGGCGCAGCGATTGCCGACAAGCTGCAGACCTTGGGCGTGTCGCTGCAGGGCTTGATCCTGGTGTCGTGCGCGATGGATTTGCAGTCGCTGGTGTTCGTGCCCGGCAACGACCTGCCCTACGCGCTGTTCCTGCCGGCGTTTGCCAACGTCGCGCAGTTTCACGGCCGCCTGAGCGGCCCGATCGCGGCGTCGCCGCAGGCGGCGCGCGCCGCCGCCGAGGCGTTCGTCAACGAGGAGTATCTGGCCGCGCTGCACGCCGGCGCGCGGCTCGATGCGCGCACGCGCGCGCGCATCGAAAAGCGGCTGGCTGAGCTGACCGGCCTGCCGCGCGCGCTGGTGCAGGAGAAGAACCTGCGCATCAGCGACGAGACCTTCTTCTTCGAGCTGCTGCGCGACATCGGCCGCATCGTCGGCCGGCTCGAGGCCCGCGTCACCGGGCCGATGGCCGCCAGCCGCACGCGCACCTGGGAGTTCGACCCCGGCATCGAGGCGCTCAACGCGCCGTACACGATGGCGTCGATGGCGTACTTTGCGCAGTTGGGCATTGCCGACGATACGCGCTACGAGGTGCTCAATTTCGAGGTCAACAAGACCTGGAACTGGAACCGCGGCGAGGCCAAGGGCAACAGCTTCGGCAGCACCGGGCCCGATCTGGCACGCGCACTGCGCCGCAACCCGCACCTGCGCGTGCTGGTGGCCAGCGGCCGCTACGACCTCGGCACGCCCTACAGCGCCAGCGATTGGTCGTTGGCCCAGCTCGACGCGCCCGCCGATGTGCTCGAGCGCGTGACGCATCGCTACTACGACGCTGGGCACATGATGTACACGCGCAGCGCCGACCTCAAGCAGCTGAAGGACGACCTCGCCGGCTGGATCGGCTGACGAGCCGCGGCCGCGCCTCAGCTGTTGCGATTGCGCTCGCGCACCGTTTCGCGCCGGCGCTCGATGTCGGCGGCCGACACGCCGGTGTTGAAGTCACGCGCACGCTGCGCCTCCAGCGCCATGCCTTCGCCGAATGGCAACGCAAAGCCGTCGTCGATGATCGACTTGTAGCGCTCGAGCATGCCCGGCTGCGCCAGCAGCATGTCGGCGGCCAGCGCCCGCGCGGCAGCCATCAGCTCGCCCGGTGCCACCACGCGATTGACGAAGCCCCATGCGTGCGCCTGCTCGGCGCTGACCCAGCGGCTGCCCAGCGAGATTTCGCGCGCGCGGTAGATGCCGACCGCGCGGCTCAGCTTCTGCGACAGGCCCCAACCCGACGCCAGCCCGACCCGCGCGTGCGTGTCGGCAAAGCGCGCGGAGGTAGCGGCCAGCAGCACGTCGCAGGCCAGCGCCAACTCGAAGCCGCCGGTCACCGCGGCACCGTTGATGGCGCCGATCACCGGTTTCTTGCAACGTGCCAGCGCACCCACCGGGTCGCCGCGCGACGTGACAGTGGTCTTGCCGATGCCGGTGCGGCCCGAGCCCAGCTCCTTCAAGTCGAGGCCGGCGCAGAAGGCGGGCCCCGCGCCGGTGAGGATCAACACGCGCACACCGGAGTCGGCGGCGAGTTCGTCGATCGCGCGCGCCAGCTCGTCGAGCAGTTGGCGCGACAGCGCATTCATCGCCTGCGGGCGGTTCAGCGTGATCACGGCCACGCCGTCGCCGCCGACCTCGCGCAAAACCACCGGCTCTGTCATCGTGCACCTCGATCGGCAGGATGCCGCCGACGATGCTAGCTCAGGATCTCGACGCGGTTGCGCCCGTTGCGTTTGGCCTGGTAGAGCGCGGCGTCGGCGCTGTGCAGCAGCGTGGCCGCGCCGGCGCCGGCGATCGGCACCGTGGCCGCGGCGCCGATCGACACCGTGATGGGTGGCCCGTCGCGCACGATGGTGTCGAAGGTCGCGCTCATCACCGCGCGGCGAATCGCTTCTGCGGTCTCCAGCGCGCCGGCGGCCGCGGTGCCGGGCAGCACGATCGCGAACTCCTCGCCGCCGTAGCGCGCGGCCAGATCGCCCGCACGCCGCACGCTGCGTTCGATCACGCCGGCCACCGCCGCCAGATAGGCGTCGCCGGCCTGGTGGCCGTAGCGGTCATTGAGGGGCTTGAAGTGATCGATGTCGATCATCAGCAGCGACAGCGGCGAGCCATCGCGTAACGCACGGAACCACTCCTTGCGCAGCGTGGCATCGAACATGCGCCGGTTGGCCAGGCCGGTGAGCGCATCGGTGGAGGCCAGCTGCGACAACTCGGCGTTGGCCTGCCCGAGCGCCAGCTCGGATTGCTTGCGGCGCTCGGCGTCGCGCAGCGTGACCAGGTAGTCGCCCAGTCCATTGCCTGCCGGCAGCAGCACGACGCGCGCCTCGATCCACAGCGCGCTGCCGTCGCGCCGCAGCGCGCGAAACAGATCGGTGCCGGTGGGCCCGCGGCGCGACGCGTGCATGAAATGGCGAGCGATGAAGCCGGCGCGGTCTTCGGGGGCCAACAGCTCGGCCAGCGTGCGACCGTGCAGTTCCTCGGGCACGATGTCGAGCAAGGTGGCCGCCGACTGGGACGCAAAGCGGATCACCAGGTCGGCGTCGACCGCGACGATCAAGTCGGTGCTGTGCTCGGCCAGCACGCGAAAGCGCTGGCGCGCTTCGGCGTTGCGGCGCTCGGCCTCGGCGTCGGGCACCAGCACCAGTCGGCGGCCGTCGGTCAGGTTCATCGACACCGTGCGCGGTGGCTCGCCATGGGCATCGCGCCGCGCGGCCGGACCACTGATCAGCAAGTGACCCTCGGCGTCGGTGACGTTCAGCGTGACGCCCAACCCCGCGAGCAACAGGGCAAGGGTTTCGAACTCGGGGTCGGTCACGATGGATCTCGCTGCGCCGAGTACGACTCGACATGAAGGCATTCGCCGCGAAGCGGGAATCGTAGCGTTTTGCGCCGCCCATTCAGCCTGCGTCGCGCGGCCAGATGTGTCGGACGGTGAGTGGCGGGCGCGCTCGCTTGCGGTGACGTCGGCAGCATGTCATTTCGGCAAGCCGGCAACTTGACGCGCACGAGGACTTTGCATCACACTCGCGGCCCGCTGTTCGTTGCAACCGCAGTCACCACAGGAGGCCGACATGACACAAGTAGCCATTGCCCGTTGCGGTCGGCCCTCCGTACTGCGTGGCACGCTTCAGGCACGCGCCTGATCCGGTTTCGCAAGCGGCTCGAGCCTGAGCCTGCCGCGCGGCCCGCGCGGCCGACCCCAAGACCCCACTGAATCGCCCTGCGGCGCGCGAGCGCGCCGTCGCGCCGTGCTGTGCGCTTGATCGCAATGGCATGGCCGTGCGTGCGCGCTGGACGCCGTCACTCGCTGACGCAGCGACTCTTTTGCTTTGGACTCACAGATGAATTCGTTTTCTCCCAGCGACGCGCTGATCGGAATCGGGCTGACAGCAGCCATGTTGCAACAGTTGAATGCGCGGCCCGCCTGCGATGGCGAGTCGCCGATGCGTGTGGTCGAACTGCGCCGCGACGCCGTGTGCCTGCACGATGGCCAGCATGAGGTGCTGGCCGTGCTGCCCCCGGCACTCGCGCAGACACTGGCCGACGACGCGCTCGCGGTGGGCGACTGGGTGCTGGCCGATCAGCCGGCGCCGGGCCGCTGGCGCGTGGTCGAGCGGGTGCCGCCGTTGACGCAGATCGCGCGTCGCACCAACGATGGACGCGGCGCCGCCAAACGCCAGGTGCTGGTGGCCAACGTCGACACCGCCTTCCTGGTGATGGGGCTGGACCGCGACTTCAATCCACGGCGCCTCGAGCGCTATCTGGCACTGACCCATCTGGCTGCGGTGCCGGCGGTGCTGGTGCTGACCAAAGCCGACACTCTGGACGCCGCGGCGTTGCGGCGCAGGATCGACGAGGCGCGCGACGCACTGGGCGCGACCAGGCCGCTGCTGCCGCTGGACGCGCGTGCGCCGGCATCCGCAACGCTGCTCGCGCCCTGGCTGGCGCGCGGGCAGACGGTGGTGATGCTCGGCTCGAGCGGCGCGGGCAAGAGCACGCTGACCAACACGCTGTGCGGGCAGGCGTTGCAAGACACCGGCGTGGTGCGCATCGACGATGGCCGCGGCCGCCACACCACGACAGCGCGAACGCTGCGCCTGACCGCGATCGGCGGCTGCGTGATCGACACGCCGGGCCTGCGCGCGCTGCGGCTGGACATCGACGATGCGTCGGAGCTGGCCGGCGTATTCGACGACGTCAGCACGCTGGCGCTGCGCTGCCGTTTTCGCGACTGCCGCCATCAAAGCGAGCCGGGTTGCGCGGTTCGCGAGGCGCTGCCGGCCGAGCGCGTGAACAACTTTCACAAGCTGCAGCGCGAAGCGCGCCGCGATTCGTTGAATGCGCTGCAGCGGCGCGAGCAGCGCGCGACGTGGAAGATGCGAGGGCGCGAGGCCGCGATTCGGATGCGTGCGAAACGTGGGTGAGGCCTAGTAGTTCAAGCCCATCGCGTCGCGCACATCCCTCATCGTCGTCTTGGCCACCGTGCGCGCCCGCTCGGTGCCCATCTCGACGATCCAGTGCACCTTCTTCGGGTCGGCCAGCAGCGACGCAGCGCGTTCGCGCCACGGCTGCTGCTCTTTGATGATGGCGTCGATCACCGGTTGCTTGCAGTCCAGGCATCCGATGCCGGCGGTAGTGCAGCCTTTGACGACCCAGTCGCGCGTGGCGGCGTCGCTGTAGACCTTGTGGAAATCCCACACCGGGCACTTTTCGGGGTTGCCGGGGTCGCCGCGCCGCACCCGCGCCGGGTCGGTGGTCATGCCGCGGATCTTCTTGGTCACCTCGGCGGGTTCGTCGCGCATCAGCACCGCGTTGCCATAGCTCTTGCTCATCTTGGCGCCGTCCAGGCCGGGCAGCTTCAGCACCTCGGTGTGCAGCGCCTGCGGCTCGGCCAGCACGGACTTGCCGCTGCCGCGCAGATGGCCGAGCAGCAGGTCGGTGTCGTCGGCCATCCAGCCGGCGACTGCCGACGCGGCGCGTCGGATCACCGCCTCGCCTTTGGCGAGCGCTTCGGCCGCGCCGGTTTCGCCGAACGCCTTGCGCTGCTTGTCGTAGTAGCGCTGGTCGTCCTTGCTCAAGCGCGCGAGCGCGGCCGCCACCTTGGCTTCGAAGTCACCGCGCCGGCCGTACAGATGGTTGAAGCGGCGTGCCACTTCGCGCGTCAGCTCCACGTGCGAGGCCTGGTCTTCGCCGACCGGCACGAACGCCGCCTTGTAGATCAGGATGTCGGCCGCCTGCAGCAGCGGATAACCGAGAAAGCCATAAGTCGCAAGATCGCGGTCCTTGAGCTTCTCGATCTGGTCCTTGTAGGTCGGCACGCGCTCGAGCCAGCCCAGCGGCGTGCCCATCGCCAGCAGCGTGAACAGCTCGGCGTGCTCGGGCAGGCGGCTCTGGATGAAGATCGTGCTCTTTTCGGGATCCAGGCCCGCGGCGAGCCAATCGACCACCATGTCGTAGACGGTCTTCTCGATGACCTCGCGCTCCTCGTAGTGCGTGGTCAGCGCGTGCCAGTCGGCGACGAAGTAGAAGCAGTCGTAGTCGTCTTGCAGCCGCACCCAGTTCTTGAGTGCACCGTGATAGTGGCCCAGGTGCATCGAGCCGGTGGGGCGCATGCCGGAGAGGACGCGGGGTCGCATGTCAAGATGATTGAGGTGGGCGGGCAGCCATTTTCGCAGACGTACACTGGCGCGCCTTCATGAAGCGCATCGTCATCCTGATTTCCGGCCGCGGCTCCAACATGGAGGCCATCGTGCAGTGTTGTGCGCAAGAGCAGTGGCCGGCGCGCGTGGTGGCGGTGATCAGCAATCGTGCGCAGGCGGCGGGGCTGCAGCTGGCGCAGGCGCACGGCATTGCCACCGCGGTGGTGGATCATCGGGCCCGCGCGTCGCGCGAAGCCTTCGACCAGGCGCTGGCCGAAGCCATCGACGCCCATGCGCCGGATCTGCTGCTGCTCGCGGGCTTCATGCGCATCCTCGGCCCCGCGTTCGTGCGTCGCTACGAAGGCCGCATGCTGAACATCCACCCGTCGCTGTTGCCGGCGTTTCCGGGTCTGCAGACGCACCGGCGCGTGCTCGAGTCGGGCTGCAAGCTGAGCGGCGCGACCGTGCACTTCGTGACCCCCTCTCTGGACCTCGGGCCGATCGTCATGCAATCGGTGGTGCCGGTGAACGCCGACGACACCGAAGATGCGCTGGCCGCACGCGTGCTGGCCAGCGAGCACGTCATCTATCCGCTCTCGGTGTCGTGGTTCGTGCGCGGCCTGTTGCGCAACGAGCACGGCTTGGTGCGGCAGATCGAAGGCGCGCCGCAATTGCTGACCTGAGGGCATCGCGGCCGCCATGCACCCCAAGGCGCTGATCGATCAGGCCGCCGAGCTGTTGCATGCGGTGCTTCGGTTCGACCAACCGGCCGATGCCGTGGTGTCGGCGCACTTTCGCAGGCACCATGTGCTGGGCGGGCGCGAGCGCCACGCGCTGGCCGAGACGGTGTACGCCGTGTTGCGCTGGCGGCTGTTGTTCCAGCACCTGGCGCAAAGCGGCCGCGGCCCACTCGAGCGGCGCCTGGCGCTCGTGGGATGGCAGGGTGAGCGGCGAACACTCGATGCGGCCACCGACGACGCTGAGCGCAAGTGGCTCGCCGCCGCGATGGCAGTGGACGCATCGACCCTGCTGGCCAAGTTGCGCCACAACCTGCCCGATTGGTTGGCCGGCGCCCTGCATGCGCAGCTCGACGAGGCGCAGTTCGATTTGTTGGCGGCAGCCTTGCTGCAACCGGCGCCGCTGGACTTACGCGTCAACACGCTGAAAGCCAAACGCGAAGAGGTCCAGCAGACGCTGCAGCGCGCAGGCATCGACGCCGCCGCCACGCCGTACAGCCCGTGGGGCTTGCGCATCGAGGGCCGGCCCGCGGTCAACACCTTGCCGGCCTTTCGCGACGGCTTGTTCGAGGTGCAGGATGAAGGCAGCCAGCTGCTGACGGCACTGGTCGATGCGCGGCGCGGCGAGATGGTGGTCGACTTTTGCGCCGGGGCGGGTGGCAAGACGCTGGCGCTCGGCGCTGCGATGCGCAACAGCGGGCGGCTCTATGCGTTTGACACATCGGGGCATCGCCTGCACGCGATGAAGCCCCGCCTGGCGCGCAGCGGTCTGTCCAACGTGCACACGGTGCAGATCGCCCACGAGCGCGACGAGCGCATCAAGCGGCTGGCTGGCAAGGTCGATCGTGTGCTGGTCGACGCGCCGTGCACGGGCTTGGGCACGCTGCGGCGCAACCCGGACCTCAAGTGGCGGCAGAGCCCGGCCACTGTGGTGCAGCTGCGACAGCAGCAGCAAACGATCCTGGCTGGAGCCGCCACGTTGGTGAAGCCAGGGGGGCGACTCGTCTATGCAACGTGCAGTCTGCTCGAGCTTGAAAACGAAGACGTTGCCCGGACATTTGTGCAGGCGAACCCGCAGTTCGAGGTGTTCGCCGCCGAGCAAGCCCTGGCACAGGCTCGCATCGAGCAGGCGCACGAACTGACGCAAGGCGCGACCTTCAGGCTGTGGCCGCACCGCCACCGCACAGACGGCTTCTTCGCGGCGGTGTGGCAACGTAAGAGCTGAATCTGCACCCGCGATCCAGCTTTTGCGCAAGATCAAATTCCGGGTAAACCTGCCTAATTCGCTCGATGACCCGGTTGTAACGGTCGCCTACAATGAACCTCGAGCGCCGCTTCTTGCTTGGCGCGTTGTGAGAACGAATGATTGATTTCAATACGATGTGGAGTTCGCTGCTTGGTTTGGCGAGCGACGGACTGTGGGCCCAGGCGACCTGGTGGCAGGTCGTGCTGTTCACGCTGGTCACCACGCACATCACCATCGCCTCGGTGACCATCTTCCTGCATCGGGCGCAAGCGCATCGTGCGCTGGAGCTGCACGCGATTCCGTCGCACTTCTTCCGCTTCTGGCTGTGGCTGACCACCGGCATGGTCACCAAGGAGTGGGTGTCGATCCACCGCAAGCACCACGCCAAGTGCGAAACCGAAGAAGATCCCCACAGCCCGGTCACGCGCGGCATCCGCACCGTGCTGTTGCAGGGCTCCGAGCTCTATCGGATCGAGGCCAAGAACGCCGACACGCTGGCCAAGTTCGGCCACAACACGCCCGACGACTGGATCGAGCGCAACCTGTACAGCCGCTACACCATGCTGGGCGTGGCCCTGCTGATGGTGCTCGACCTGGCGCTGTTCGGCGCCATCGGTGCCACCGTCTGGGCGGTGCAGATGTTGTGGATCCCGATCACCGCCGCCGGCATCATCAACGGCATCGGTCACTGGTGGGGTTACCGCAATTTCGAGGCGCCCGATGCCTCGACCAATGTCGTGCCCTGGGGTGTGATCATCGGCGGGGAAGAGCTGCACAACAACCACCATACCTATCCCACCTCGGCCAAGCTGTCGGTCAAGCCGTTCGAGTTCGACATCGGCTGGGCCTACATCCGAATGTTGCAGGCACTGGGTCTGGCCACCGTACGCAAGACGCCGCCTCGTCTGGAACTGGGCAGCGTGCGGGTGCAAGCCGATTCGCGCACGCTGGAGGCTTTGATCGCCAACCGCTACGAGGTGATGGCGCAGTACGCCAAGCAGGTGCGCGGGGTGTGTGCCGCCGAGCTGGCCAAACTGCGCTCGCAAGGCCAGTCGCACGGCGCGCGGTGGATGAACCTGCGCTTGGCGCGGCGCTGGTTGCACCGCGACGACGACAAGATTCCGTTCGACGTCAGGCCGCAATTGGCCAGCGCGATGGACGATCACCCGATGTTGGCGAAGCTGGTGGCCATGCGCGAAGAGCTGCGGCTGCTGTGGACCCGCACCAATGTGTCAGCCCCGCAGCTGGTCGCCGAACTGCAGACCTGGTGCCGCAAGGCCGAGGAGAGCGGCATCGCCATGCTGCAGGAGTTCTCGCTGCGCCTGCGCGCGGCACGGGCGCTGTAGTAGAACGAAGGCGGGGTCGCTGTGCGACCCCTGTCAGCAAAAGGGCCGCTTTCGCGGCCCTTCAACTTTGCACGGTTCGCGCACCGAACCCGCTTTCCTTCAGGCGTTACTTCAGCTTCGTCTCTTTGTACAGCACGTGCTTGCGGGCCTTCGGATCGAACTTGATGAATTCGAGCTTGTCGGGCGTCGTCTTCTTGTTCTTGTTGGTGGTGTAGAAGTGGCCGGTACCGGCCGTGGACTCCAGCTTGATCTTCTCGCGTGCACTCTTGGCCATCTCGCGCTCCTCAGAGTTCGCCGCGGCTGCGCAGGTCAGCCAGCACCTGGTCGATGCCGACCTTGTCGATCAGGCGCAGCGCCGCGTTGCTGACGCGCAGGCGCACCCAGCGGTTTTCACTCTCGATCCAGAAACGGCGGTACTGCAGGTTGGGCAGGAAACGACGCTTGGTTCTATTGTTGGCGTGGGAGACGTTGTTCCCGACCATCGGGCGCTTTCCCGTGACTTGACAGACGCGTGCCATGACGCAGCTCCGGATAACAGCTTGACTGGGTTGGATGCCTGCCGCGCCCGGTAAGCCCGTCGGCGCAGCAAAGCGGCGAATTATAGCCGAGCCGTCCCGCCGGCCGGGCTGCTCTATTGGTCCAAGAAGCGCTGGGCGTCGAGCGCCGCCATGCAGCCGCTGCCAGCCGACGTGATGGCCTGGCGGTACACATGGTCCTGCACATCGCCGGCGGCGAACACGCCGGGCACGCTGGTCATCGTGGCCAGCCCCTGGTTGCCGCTCTTGGTGATGATGTAGCCGTCCTTCATCTCCAGCTGGCCCTTGAAGATGTCGGTGTTGGGCTGGTGGCCGATCGCGATGAAGCAGCCTTTGAGCGCGAGCTCGCGTGTGGCGCCGCCTTGTGCGGCTTTGATGCGCACGCTGGTGACGCCGCTGGCATCACCGAGCACCGCGTCGAGCGTCTGGAACAGGTGCAGTTGCACCTTGCCGGTGGACACCCGTTCCATCAGCTTATCGATCAGGATCGGCTCGGCGCGGAACTTGTCGCGCCGATGGATCAAATGCACTTTGCTGGCGATGTTGGCCAGATACAGCGCCTCCTCGACTGCGGTGTTACCGCCGCCGACCACGGACACGTCCTGGTTCTTGTAGAAGAAGCCGTCGCAGGTGGCGCAACCGCTGACGCCGCGCCCCATGAATTGCTCTTCGGACGGCAGGCCGAGGTACTTGGCGCTGGCGCCAGTGGCGATGATCAGCGCGTCGGCGCTGTAGCGGCCGCTGTCGCCCACCAGCTCGAACGGCCGCCGGTTGAGGTCCACCGTGTGCACGTGGTCGAACACCACGCGCGTGCCGAAGCGCTCGGCGTGCTTCAGGAACCGCTCCATCAGCTCGGGGCCCTGCACGCCGTCGACGTCGGCCGGCCAGTTGTCGACGTCGGTGGTGGTCATCAGCTGGCCGCCTTGCGCCAGGCCGGTGATCACCATCGGTTGCAGGTTGGCTCGTGCGGCGTAGACCGCGGCGGTGTAGCCCGCGGGCCCCGATCCGAGGATCAGAACCCGGGCGTGCGTCAGGGTGTCGGACATGCGTGTGCGTCGAAGGCTGTCGAAAAGGGCGGGCGTCGCGTGCAGCCGACGCCGATTGTCACATGGGGGTGCGCCCCGGTGCCGGCAAGGCGGCCAATCGGCACAATAGGCATATTGTCGTGGGCGTCTTGCGTTGGGCGCCTGCGCTTTGGCCCAGGCCGGGTGGGCGGGCCGACCGAACGAAGCCTCACTAGGAAGGGGACTCCAAGATGTCGATGTTGTCGAATCTCGACCTGATCCGTCGCGTGCCGCTGTTTTCGATGCTCACGGTGGAGCAGGCCCAGTCGGTGGCCGACGCGGTGGTCAAGCGGCGCTTTCGCCGCGGCGAGCTGGTGGTCGAGCAGGGGCGCAAGAGCAACGCGCTGTTCATCCTGCTGAACGGCCGGGCCCGCGTGCTCACGTCCGATTCGCGCGGTCGCGAGGTCATCCTGGCGGTGCTGGAGTCGGGCGACTACGTCGGCGAGATGAGCCTGATCGACAACGAGGCGCATTCGGCCACCGTGCGCTGCGAGGTGCAGACCGACATGCTGATCCTCGGCCGCGCCGACTTCGCGCGCTGCCTGCCCGAGAACTCCACGCTGTCGTACGCCATCCTGCGCGGGCTGGTGCGCCGCCTGCGCCATGCCGACCGCCAGATCGAGTCGCTGGCGCTGCTCGACGTCTACGGCCGCGTCGCGCGCACGCTGCTCGAGATGGCCGAAGAGGTCGACGGCATCAAGATCATTCGCAACAAGGTGTCACGGCAAGACATGGCCAAGGTGGTGGGCGCCTCGCGCGAGATGGTCAGCCGCGTCATGAAGGACCTCGAAGAGCGCGGCGTCATCGAGACGCAGGAGAACGGCTCGGTGGTGCTGAAGGAGCGGCTGCACTCCGAGTGAGGCAAAGGCCGGGCGCGGCGCGCGCATCGGCCACAATCCGGTCATGACGTTTCCGCTCGGATCGTTGGCCTCCGGCGGCACTGCCGCGGCCAATTCGCGCGCGCAAACCGCGGCCGGCCGCTGGCGCACCAAGCTGGCATTGGTCGGCGGTGCGGTGGTCTGGCTGCTGGTGCTGCTGGCGCTGCTGACCCACGATCCCAGCGACGCTGCGTTTTCCACCTCGGGCAGCGGCGCGGCGCTGCACAACAAGGCCGGCCAGCTCGGCGCCTGGGTGTCGGATCTGCTGCTGTTCCTGTTCGGCTACTCGACCTGGTGGCTGCCGGTGGTCGGTGCGCGCTGGCTGTTGTCGGCGTTGGCCGAGTGGCTGCGTGGCGACCAGACGCCCTCGCACGAGCGCGCTGCGTGGCCCCGGGCCGTGTGGGTGGGCGGCGTGGTGCTGCTGATGGCCGCCAGTTGCGCGCTCGAGTGGACACGCCTGTACCGCTACGACGGCCTGCTGCCCGGTGGCCAGGCTGGCGGCGTGCTGGGCGCGGTGCTGGGGCCGCTGTCGATGAAGTGGCTCGGCTTCGCCGGCTCGGGTGTGGCCTGGATCGCCGCGCTGGTGCTGGGCGCGTCGATGGCGCTGCGCTTCTCGTGGATCGCCGTGGCCGACCGCGTCGGCAGCGCATTCGATGCGCTGCGCGAACGCCGCCACGAGGCGATCGAGCGCGCCGAAGACCTGCGCATCGGCAAGCAGGCGCAGCTCGATCGCGATCGCGTGCTGGCCGACGAGCAGCTGGTGATCGAAGACCACGTGCCGATCGTGATCGAAAAGCCGGTGGCCGAGGTGCCAAAGTCCGAGCGTGTCGCCAAGGAGCGCCAGCAGCCGCTGTTCAACGAGTTGCACGATGCCAAGCTGCCGCAGGTGGATCTGCTCGACGCGCCACCGGGCCGCATGGAGTCGGTGACGCCCGACTCGCTGGAAATGACCAGCCGGCTGATCGAAAAGAAGCTCAAGGACTTCGGCGTCGACGTGCGCGTGGTGGCCGCGTCGCCCGGGCCGGTGATCACGCGCTACGAGATCGAGCCCGCGGTGGGCGTGAAGGGCGCGCAGGTCGTCAATCTCGCCAAGGATCTGGCGCGTTCGTTGTCGCTGGTCAGCATCCGAGTGGTCGAGACGATCCCCGGCAAGAACTTCATGGCGCTGGAGTTGCCCAACGCCAAGCGGCAGACGATCCGGCTGTCCGAGATACTCGGCTCCGCGGTCTACAACGACGCGCACTCGCAGCTGACGCTCGGTCTGGGCAAGGACATCATCGGCAACCCGGTGGTGGCCGACCTGTCGAAGATGCCGCACCTGATGGTGGCCGGCACCACCGGCTCGGGCAAGAGCGTGGGCATCAACGCGATGATCCTGAGCCTGCTGTACAAGGCCGAGGCGCGCGACGTGCGCCTGATCATGATCGACCCCAAGATGCTCGAGATGAGCGTCTACGAGGGCATCCCGCACCTGCTGTGCCCGGTGGTCACCGACATGAAGCAGGCCGCCAACGCGCTGATCTGGTGTGTCGGCGAGATGGAGCGCCGCTACAAGGTGATGAGCCGCCTGGGCGTGCGCAACCTCGCGGGCTACAACCGCAAGCTCACCGAGGCCGCCGAGCGCGGCGAGCCGATCGGCAACCCGTTCAGCCTCACACCTGAGGCGCCCGAGCCGCTGGAGCGTCTGCCGTACCTGGTGGTGGTGATCGACGAGCTGGCCGATCTGATGATGATCGTCGGCAAGAAGCTCGAAGAGCTGATCGCCCGGCTGGCGCAAAAGGCGCGCGCCGCGGGCATCCACCTGGTGCTGGCCACGCAGCGGCCGAGTGTCGATGTCATCACCGGCCTCATCAAGGCCAACATCCCGACGCGCATCGCGTTCCAGGTGTCGAGCAAGATCGACAGTCGCACCATCCTCGACCAGATGGGTGCCGAGGCGCTGCTCGGCCAGGGCGACATGCTGTACCTGCCGCCCGGCGGCGGCCTGCCGGTGCGCGTGCACGGCGCCTTCGTCAGCGACGAAGAGGTGCACCGCGTGGTCAGCTACCTGCGCCAGCAGGGCGAGCCCAACTACATCGAGGGCATTCTCGAGGGCGGCACGCTCGACGGCGATGCGGCCGCGGCCATCGAAGGCGGCGCGATCGGCGGCGACACCGAGGCCGACCCGATGTACGACCAGGCGGTGTCGATCGTGCTGCAGAACCGCCGCGCGTCAATCTCGCTGGTGCAGCGCCATCTGCGCATCGGCTACAACCGCGCCGCGCGGCTGCTGGAACAAATGGAACGCGCCGGACTCGTATCGGCCATGGCCAGCAACGGCAACCGCGACATCCTGGCGCCCAAGCGCGACGAATGAAGACATTTGCATGGGCGTTCGCCTTGCTGCTCGCAGGTGCGGCACGCGCCGATTCCGTGGATCTGTTGCGCGACTTCGCTCAGAACGTGAAGTCCGGTCGTGCCGCCTTCACCCAGACCGTGACGTCGGTGGACGGCGCCAAGAAGAAGGATTCGTCGGGCCAGTTCGAGTTCGTGCGGCCCAATCGTTTTCGGTTCACCTATGCCAAGCCGTTCGAGCAGCAGATCGTTGCCGACGGGCAGAAGGTGTGGCTCTACGACGTCGACCTCAACCAGGTCACGGTGCGGCCGATGACGCAGGCGATCGGCGCCACGCCGGCGGCCCTGTTGGCCGGTGGCACGCTCGACAAGGAGTTCGACCTGAAAGCGCTGCCCGCCTCCGACGGCTTCGAATGGGTCCAGGCCGCACCACGCGTCAAGGATGGCCCGATCCAGTCGTTGCGCGTGGGCTTCAAGGGCTCGATGCTGGCGGCGCTCGAGATCGTCGATGCGTTCGGCCAGCGCTCGATGCTGCGCTTCACGTCGCTGGAGCAAAACGTCAAGCTGGCGGACGATGTCTTCCGCTTCACGCCGCCCAAGGGCGCCGACGTTATCCAGCAGTGACCTCGGCGCCCGTGTGCGCTGACACAATGAAGCGATGAGCGCGCAGGACTCGCTGTTCGATGCAGCAGCCGGCGACGAGCGCAGCCCTGCGCCGTCGCCCGACGCGCCGCTGGCCGATCGACTGCGCCCGCGGCAGCTCGACCACGTGATCGGCCAGCGTCATCTGTTGGGGCCGGGTCGCCCGCTGCGGGTGGCGTTCGAATCGGGGCGCCTGCATTCGATGATCCTGTGGGGCCCGCCCGGCGTCGGCAAGACCACGCTGGCGCGTCTGGTGGCCAGCCTGGTCGACGCGCAGTTCATCGTGCTGTCTGCGGTGTTGTCGGGTGTCAAGGAAATCCGCGAGGCGGTCGAGCGCGCTCGCGCACTGCGCAGCACCGGGCGCGCCACCGTGGTGTTCGTCGACGAGGTGCACCGCTTCAACAAGGCGCAGCAGGATGCCTTCCTGCCGCACGTGGAATCGGGGCTGTTCACTTTCATCGGTGCCACCACCGAGAACCCGTCGTTCGAAGTCAACTCGGCGCTGCTGTCGCGTGCCACCGTGCACGTGCTCAAGCCGCTGGAGCCTGACGACCTGATGGAGCTGCTGGTGCGCGCCAAGGCGTTGTTGCACGCCGGCGAGCTCAGCGACGCGGCGCGTGACCGCTTGATCGGCTACGCCGACGGGGACGCCCGCCGCCTGCTCAACGCCTACGAAAACCTGGTGGGGATGGCCGGCACCGTGCCGCTGTACGACGAAGCGATGCTCGAGCGCACGCTGGGCGAGATGCTGCGCCGCTACGACAAAGGGGGCGAGCAGTTCTACGACTCGATCTCGGCACTGCACAAGGCAGTGCGCGGCTCCGACCCCGATGCATCGTTGTACTGGCTGGCCCGCATGCTCGACGGCGGCGTCGATCCGCGCTACGTGGCGCGCCGCGTGATTCGCATGGCCAGCGAAGACATCGGCCTGGCCGACCCGCGCGGTCTGCGTCTGGCGCTCGATGCCGCCGAGGTCTACGAGCGGCTGGGCAGTCCCGAGGGCGAGTTGGCGCTGGCGCAGGCAGTGGTTTACCTGAGTGTCGCCCCCAAATCCAACGCCACCTACACCGCCTGGAGCGCGGTGCGCGCGTTCGTGCGCGAGGACGGCACAAGGCCGGTGCCGCTGCACCTGCGCAATGCGCCGACCAAGCTGATGAAGCAGCTCGGCTACGGCAGCGGCTACCGCTACGCACACAACGAGCCCGAGGGCTTTGCCGCCGGTGAAACCTACTGGCCCGAAGGCATGAAACCCCAGCACTTCTACGAGCCGGTGGACCGGGGCCTCGAGCAGCGCATCGCCGAGCGGCTAAAGCAGTTGCGGGCGCTCAACGAGAAGCCATCCGACGCCGAGTGACGACCCGCCAGCGGGTATCCCCCGCCCTGGCGCGAAAACTGCACTCCTACAATCGCGCCGTCCCTGCGGGTCCCTCCCGGGCCTGCCGCGGCGAGAACAAGCAGGTTCGATGGACATCTTTCTGCAGCAGATCATCAACGGTCTGGTGTTGGGCAGCGTGTACGCGCTGGTCGCACTGGGCTACACGATGGTCTACGGCATCATCAACCTGATCAACTTCGCGCACGGCGAGGTGCTGATGGTCGGCGCGCTGACCAGCTGGACCGTGATCACGCTGCTGGCCGACACCAGCCTGCCCGGCTGGCTCAAGCTGCTGATCTCACTGATCGCCGCGGTGGTGGTGTGCGCGGTGCTGAATTTCCTGATCGAGAAGATCGCCTACCGGCCGCTGCGCAATGCGCCGCGCCTGGCGCCGCTGATCACCGCGATGGGCATGAGCCTGCTGCTGCAGACGCTGGCGATGATCATCTGGAAGCCCAACTACAAGCCCTATCCGATCCTGCTGCCGCCCGAGCCGTTCAACATCGGCGGGGCGGTGATCAACTTGACGCAGATCCTGATCCTGGTGGTCACCGCGGTCACGCTGATCGGGCTGATGTGGCTGGTCAACCGCACCAAGCTCGGCCGCGCGATGCGCGCCACCGCCGAGAATCCGCGCGTGGCTGCGTTGATGGGCGTCAAGCCCGACATGGTGATCTCGGCCACCTTCGTGATCGGCGCGGCGCTCGCCGCGCTGGCCGGCGTGATGTACGCGGCCAACTACGGCTCGGTGCAGCACACGATGGGTTTCCTGCCCGGGCTCAAAGCCTTCACCGCGGCGGTGTTCGGCGGCATCGGCAATCTGGCCGGCGCGGTGGTGGGCGGTGTTCTGCTCGGGCTGATCGAGGCGCTGGGCGCCGGCTACATCGGCACCTTGACCGGCGGCGTGCTCGGCAGCAACTACCAGGACATCTTCGCTTTCATCGTGCTGATCCTCGTGCTCACCGTGCGCCCGCAGGGGCTGCTCGGCGAGCGGGTGGCCGACCGCGCCTGAGTCCCAATGATGAAGAACAAGCTGCTCATCTTCCTGGCCGCCGCGGTGCTGCTGCTGGTGTTGCCCTCGGTGGCTCAGTACGCGGGCAATTTCTGGGTCCGCATCATCGACTTCGCTCTGCTCTACGTGTTGCTCGCGGTGGGGCTGAACATAGTGGTCGGCTATGCCGGGCAGCTCGACCTCGGCTACATCGCCTTCTATGCGGTGGGCGCCTACATGTTCGGGCTGCTCGCCTCGCCGCACCTGGGCGAGACCTTCCCGGCCATCCGTGCGCTGTTCCCCGGTGGGCTGCACGCGCCGCTGTGGGTGGGCATTCCGCTGGGCGCGGCGATCGCTGGCACGTTCGGCGTGCTGCTGGGCGCACCCACGCTCAAGCTGCGCGGCGACTACCTCGCCATCGTGACACTGGGCTTCGGCGAAATCATCCGCGTGTTCCTCAACAATCTGGATGCGCCGGTCAACATCACCAACGGTCCCAAGGGCCTGCTGCAGATCGACAGCCTGAAGCTGCCGTTCGTCGGTTTCGATTTCGGCAAGAACGGCGAGCTGTTCGGCCTGCCCGTGTCGTCGGTCACCAAGTACTACTTCCTGTTCCTCGCCGTGGTGGTGGTGAGCGTGGTCATCTGCTATCGCCTCGAGCGCTCGCGCATCGGCCGCGCATGGATGGCGATCCGCGAAGACGAGGTCGCCGCCAAGGCGATGGGAATCAACACGCGCAACATGAAGTTGCTGGCGTTCGGCATGGGGGCTACGTTCGGCGGCGTGTCCGGCGTCTTGTTCTCCACCTTCCAGAACTTCATTTCGCCCGAGTCTTTCTCGTTGCAGGAGTCGGTGATGGTGGTGGCCATGGTGGTGCTGGGCGGCATCGGGCACATCCCGGGGGTGATACTCGGCGCACTGCTGCTGGCCGCGCTGCCCGAGGTGCTGCGTTGGGTCTCCGGTGAACTTGACATGCAAATGCTCACCGGCGGGCGCCTCGACGCGGCGATCCTGCGGCAGCTGCTGATCGCGCTGGCAATGATCTCGATCATGCTGTTGCGACCGCGTGGGTTGTGGCCGTCGCCCGAGCACGGCAAGGCCGCGCCGACGCCGGCCATCTGAGCTCCAGAGCGCTTGACCATGTCGGAGATCGTGCTGAACGTGGCGGGCGCATCCAAGCGTTTCGGCGGCGTGCAGGCGCTGTCCGACGTGGGGATCACGATCCGCAAGGGCGAGGTGGTCGGATTGATCGGCCCCAACGGCGCCGGCAAGACCACTTTCTTCAACGTGATCACAGGGCTGTACACGCCCGACGCGGGCTCGTTCGAGTTGGGCGGCGTGCCGTACAAGCCCAGCGCCGTGCACGAGGTGGCCAAGGCCGGCATCGCGCGCACTTTCCAGAACATCCGCCTCTTCCCCGAAATGACGGCGCTCGAAAACGTGATGGTCGGCCGCCACGTGCGCACCGGCTCGGGTCTGCTGGGCGCGGTGTTTCGCACCAAGCGGTTCAACGCCGAAGAGGCTGCGATCGCCAAGCGTGCGCAGGAGTTGCTCGACTACGTGGGTATCGGCCGCTATACGGACTACAAGGCGCGCACGTTGAGCTATGGCGACCAGCGGCGTTTGGAGATCGCGCGCGCGCTGGCCACCGACCCCAAGCTGATCGCGCTCGACGAGCCCGCTGCGGGCATGAACGCCACCGAGAAGGTGGTGTTGCGCGAGCTGATCGACCGCATCCGCAAGGACGGCCGCACGATCCTGCTGATCGAGCACGACGTGAAGCTCGTGATGGGCCTGTGCGACCGCGTGACGGTGCTCGACTACGGCAAGCCGATCGCCGAGGGCAACCCCTACGACGTGCAGCGCAACGAAAAGGTCATCGAGGCCTACCTCGGCGCCGGCCACAAGGCACATTGATCGCATGGCCGACCCCGACATCCTGCTCGAGATCACCGACTTGAAGGTCGCCTACGGCGGCATTCAGGCCGTCAAGGGCATCAGCCTGGAGGTCCGGCGCGGTGAGTTGGTGTGCCTGATCGGCGCCAACGGCGCGGGCAAGACCACCACGCTGAAGGCGGTCACCGGCACGCAGCCGGTGCGCGATGGCCAGATCAACTTCCTCGGCCGCTCGATCCGTGGCCAGGGCGCGTGGGATCTGGTGCGACAAGGTCTCGTGATGGTGCCCGAGGGCCGCGGCGTGTTCGCGCGCATGAGCATCGTCGAAAACCTGTTGATGGGTGCCTATGCGCGCGACGACTACGAGATCGACGCCGACATGACCCGCGTGTTCGGCCTGTTCCCGCGCCTGAAGGAGCGCGCCGAGCAGGTGGCCGGCACGTTGTCGGGCGGCGAGCAGCAGATGCTGGCGATGGGCCGTGCCTTGATGGCGCGGCCCAAGGTGCTGCTGATGGACGAGCCTTCGATGGGCCTGGCGCCGATCATGGTCGACAAGATCTTCGAGGTGGTCGGCGACATCCACTCGCGCGGCACGACGATCCTGCTGGTCGAGCAGAACGCCAGCCGCGCGCTGCAGCTGGCCAATCGCGGCTACGTGATGGAGTCGGGTGAGATCACGATGAGCGGCCCCTCCAAGGCCCTGCTCGACGACCCGAAGGTGCGCGCCGCGTACCTCGGTGAATAGCCGGCCCTGGTCGGAACCGTTCGCAAACATTGCGAACAAAAGCAGCAGGCGTTTCGCCCTGCCCGGGGTGGTGCGTTTGTGCCACGCGCGACCCGCCCGCCGGTGCCGCGAATCTTGCGTGGGGCACCGGGCACGTGCATAACTGATGCAGGACATCCTGCGGGGGTTTTCGCAATGTGCGATGAAACCGCTCAAACCGCGGCCCAGCCCCGATGAACTCCTCCACTGCCTTCCCACCGAATTTTCTCTGGGGTGCCGCCACCGCGGCCTATCAAGTCGAAGGATCGCCGCTGGCCGACGGCGCCGGTCCCAGCATCTGGCACCGCTTCGTGCGCACGCCAGGCATGGTGCGCGATGGCGATACCGGCGACGTGGCCTGCGATCACTATCGGCGCTTCGAATCCGACGTCGCCCTGATGAAGGAACTCGGGCTCACCGCCTATCGCTTCTCGGTGGCGTGGGCACGCGTGTTGCCCGAGGGACGCGGGCGCGTCAACCCGGCGGGCCTGGCTTTCTACGAGAGGCTGGTGGACTGTCTCCTCACCGCCGGCATTCAGCCGATGGTCACGCTGTATCACTGGGACCTGCCCGCGGCGCTGGACGATCGCGGCGGCTGGCTGAACCCCGACGTGGCCGACTGGTTCGCCGACTATGCCGGCGTGATGTTCCGAGCGTTGGACGATCGGGTGCAGCTGTGGGCCACGCTCAACGAACCCTGGGTCGTCACCGACGGCGGCTACCTGTTCGGCGCGCTGGCGCCAGGCCACCGCAACCGCTTCGAGGCACCGATCGCCTCGCACCAGTTGATGCGCTCGCACGGCAAGGCGGTGCAGGCCTATCGCGCGCAGGGCAGGCACCAGATCGGCCTGGTGGTCAACATCGAACCCAAGTACCCCGCATCGGGCAGCGAGGCCGATCGCGCCGCCACCGAGCGCGCGCACGCCTACATGAACCGGCAGTACCTCGACCCCGCGTTGCTGGGCTTCTACCCCGACGAACTGCGCGAGATCTTCGGCGAGGCTTGGCCGCAGTGGCCGGCCCAAGACATGGCGCTGATCAAGCAGCCGCTGGACTTCGTCGGCATCAACTACTACACGCGCAGCGTGACGCGGCACGACGACGCCGCGTGGCCGCTGCGCGCATCGCGGGTGCTGCAGAAGCAGGCCACGTACACCGAGACCAGCTGGGAGGTGTTTCCACAAGGCCTGACCGACACGCTGCTGTGGGTCAGGCAGCGCTACGGCGACATCCCCCAGTACATCACCGAGAACGGCGCCGCCTTCTTCGACCCCCCGGTGGCCGAGGGCGGGCG
>JBIODO010000012.1:0-23448 GCA_044445225.1 Burkholderiales bacterium | reverse complement strand
GGCCACTTGCAGGTTCAACTCGACCAGACGCTCAACGCCTTCAAAGGCCTTGTTGGTCAGGCCAAACAGGGTTTCAACGTTCGCCTTGTTGGCAGCAACGACTTGTTCAACGGTCATCATTTGGTTCTCCGGTGGGGTGTTTCGGGGTCCGCTGCGTGCATGCTGCACTGCAACATGGAACGAAGTATAGGCGCCTGATCGACGATTGCAAGACGCTTTTGGTGCGTTGCAACAATCTAGAGCGACCCATCTAAGGCGCGACCGCCAATGGTTGGCGCGCGCGCTCATCCAGGCCGTTTGCCAGTGGCAAGAGGCGCACGGCGACAATCGTCCGGTGCGAGTTTTCTGTTCCGACCGCTTCGGCATCCCGCTTCCGCCGGGCCATCGTTTTCCGATCTCCAAATACACCCGCCTGCGTGAACGCGTGCTGCAGGCATGCCCAGAGATTGAGCTCTTCGAGGCGCCACCGGCCAGCGACGGCGAATTGGCTCTCGCGCACACGCCGGCCTACGCGCACGACGCGAGTCACGGGCTGCTGTCGGCGCAGGCACAACGGGCCATCGGCTTGCCCTGGTCGCCGGCGATGGTCGAACGGGCGCGCCGCTCGGTCGGTGCCACCATCTGTGCCGCTCGCGCTGCATTGCATGAGGGCGTCGCCGTGCAGCTCGCCGGGGGCACCCACCATGCCCATGCCGACCGCGGCGCAGGCTTTTGCCTGTTCAACGACACCGCAGTGGCGGCGCGTCTGATGCAGGCCGAGGCGCATCGCACCCGACGATCGCTCTTGCGCGTGTTGGTGATCGACCTCGACGTGCATCAGGGCGACGGCACCGCGACGATCTTCGCCGACGACTCGACGGTCTTCACCCTGTCGATCCACGGACAGCGCAATTTTCCGGTGCACAAGGCGTGCAGCGATCTCGACGTCGAGTTGCCCGACGCCTGCGGCGACGAGATGTACTTGCAGGCACTGCACGCGGCGCTGGACAGCGTCTGGACGCGCCTTGCGTCGGTACCACCCGATTTGGCGTTCTACCTGGCGGGCGCCGACCCACACGAAGGCGATCGATTGGGCCGCTTGAAGCTGACCTTCGATGGCCTGGCCGCGCGCGACCGGCAGGTCTTCGATGCGCTGCGTGAGCGTCGCATCCCGGTGGCGGTGTCGATGGCCGGTGGGTATGGCGCCGACATCGACGACACGGTGGCCGTGCATCTGCGCACGGTGGTCGAGGCCTCGCGCAGCGCTGCGCTGTGGCAGCCCAATGTGCTTGCTGGCCGCGGGCGGACCGTCGGTTCAATGAAACAATCGGCCGTATGAGTGAACGACCGATTGCCGAACCTCGCCACGCCTATCCGTTTTTCACCCGCATCACCACGCGCTGGATGGACAACGACCTGTACGGTCACATCAACAACGCCGTCCACTACAGCTTCTTCGACACCGCGATCAACAGCTACCTGATCGATCGCGGTGCACTCGACATCCATGCCGGCGGCGACATGATCGGGCTGGTGGTCGAGACGCACTGCAACTTCTTCGCGCCGCTGCAGTATCCGCATGCGGTCGAGGCCGGCATCAGGGTCGGACGCGTCGGGTCTTCGAGCGTGCGCTACGAGATCGGCTTGTTCGCCGATGCGGCGGCCACCAGCGCGGCGTCGGGGCATTTCGTTCACGTGTACGTCGAGCGCGGCAGTCGCCGGCCAATTGCGCTGCCCCAGCAGTTGTTGGTGGCCCTCACCCCGTTGCGGACGGACCGTTCATGAGCAGCGCTGCAGACGTCGCGGCAGTCGATGCCGCGATCACCACGCGGCACTCGGTGCGCGCGTTTCTCGACACGCCTGTGCCGATGGAAACCGTGCGCGACATCCTGCGTGTGGCCGCGCGTGCGCCATCGGGCACCAACACGCAGCCGTGGCGCGTGACCGTACTCACGGGCCACGCGCGCGCCGAACTGTCGCGCCGCGTCGGCGAGGCCTACGACGACCCGGCACAGCGCGACGTACACACGCAGGAGTACGCCTACTATCCGACGCAGTGGGTCAGCCCGTACATCGAGCGCCGCCGCAAGGTGGGTTGGGATCTGTATGGCCTGCTCGGCATCGGCAAAGCCGACCACCAGCGCATGCATCAGCAGCATGCGCGCAACTACAAGTTCTTCGATGCCCCAGTTGGCCTGATCTTCACGATCGAGCGGGTGCTCGAGAGAGGCAGCTGGCTCGACTATGGCATGTTCATGCAGAGCATCATGGTCGCTGCGCGCGCGCGCGGACTCGACACTTGCCCGCAGGCGGCGTGGGCGCCTTTTCACCGGCTCATCGAGGAGTTCCTGCAGTTGCCGGCCGGGGAGATGGTGGTGTGCGGCATGTCGTTGGGCGTGGCCGACCCGCAAGCCATCGAAAACACCCTGGCCACCACCCGCGAGCCTGTGGAACAGTTTGCGCGGTTCCTGAATTGAACCTCTGAGGGGTCGATGAATCCTGCTGCGTTCAGCGGGCCGGCGATTGGGCCGGTTCCCGTCGAGTTCATCTTGTTCGCGTGCGTACTGGCCGGCGTGGCGCTGTTCCATCACCACACGCTGCGCACGGCGCTTGGCGGTGCCATCGTGATCGCGCTCTACAAGATCCTGTTCTCGCCGTTCAGGGAGGGCGCCGGTTTGCCTGGCTTCGGCTCGCACCTGCTTCACGAGTGGGTGATCCTGATCAACCTGCTGTTGCTGCTGCTGGGTTTCGCGCTGCTGGCCAAGCACTTCGAGGACACCGAGATCCCGGCGGTGCTGCCGCGCTGGCTGCCCGACGACTGGATGGGCTGCTTCGTGCTGCTGGTGCTGGTGTTCGTGCTGTCGAGCTTCCTCGACAACATCGCCGCGGCGATGATCGGTGGCGCGATCGCGCACGCCGTGTTCAGGGGCAAAGTACACGTCGGGTTTCTCGCCGCGATCGTGGCGGCGTCCAATGGCGGCGGCTCGGGCAGCGTGGTGGGCGACACCACGACGACGATGATGTGGATTGCCGGCATCCATCCGCTGGAGGTGCTCGAGGCCTTCATCGGATCGGGCATCGCGCTGGTGCTGTTCGGCATTCCAGCGTCGCTGCAGCAGCAGCGCTTTTCGCCGATCCAGAAAGACGAAGGTGCGCACTCGCCGGTGGACTGGGTGCGCGTGGGCATCGTGGCATTCATCCTGGTGGCGGCCATCGTGGTCAACGTGGTGGTCAACATCCGCTTCAACGCAGTGTCGGATCTCTTCCCCTTCCTCGGCGCGGCGGTGTGGGGCGCGCTGGCACTCACCATCGCGTTGCGCCGTCCCGAGTGGAGCCTGCTGCCCGGTGCGTTCAAGGGCTCGGTGTTCCTGCTGTCGCTGGTGTTGTGCGCATCGATGATGCCGGTGGAGCGACTGCCCGCTGCGTCGTGGCCCACGGCGCTGGGCCTGGGGTTTCTGTCGGCGGTGTTCGACAACATTCCGCTCACCGCGCTGGCGATCAAGCAAGGCGGCTACGACTGGGGCTTCTTGGCCTACGCGGTCGGCTTCGGTGGCTCGATGATCTGGTTCGGCTCGTCGGCTGGCGTGGCGTTGTGCGGCATGTACCCGCAGGGGCGCAACGTCGCGCAGTGGCTGCGCCACGGCTGGCATGTGGCGCTGGCGTACGTGATCGGTTTCTTCGTGATGCTCGCGATCATCGATTTCCATCCGGACAGCGTGACCCATGGCAGCGTGGCGGCGCCTGCTGCCGCGCCGGCGCCGACCCGTTGATACGGGGGCGATGAACCTTGGGCCGCCAGCAGGTGCTGATCGCGCGCGCGGTGTTTCCCGAGGCCGTGGCGCGGCTGCGCGAGCACTTCGAGGTCGAGCCCAACCTCGACCACAGCGAGTGGACACCGCATGGCTTGTCACGTCGATCCACGGCGCCACGCGCGGCATCCTCGGCATGGGCCGCATCGGCCAGGCGATCGCGCGCCGCGGCGCACTGGGCTTTGGCATGCGGGTGATCTATCACAACCGCAGCCGCTTGCCGGCCGCCGACGAGGCTCCGCTGAACGCGCGCCACGTCGACAAGGCCACCCTGCTTCGCGAGTCCGACCACCTGGTGCTGGTGCTGCCGTACAGCGCACAAAGTCACCACACCATCGGTGCGGCCGAGTTGGCGCTGATGAAGCCCACTGCCAAGCTGACCAACGTCGCGGGCGGCGGCGGCGTCGACGATGCGGCGTTGGCCCAAGCATTGCGCGAGCGACGCATCGCGGCGGCCGGCCTCGACGCATACAAGAGCGAGCCCCACGTGCACCCGGCGCTGCTCGCACTGCCCAACGTCGTGCTGCTGCCGCACATCGGCAGCGCCACCGAAGCCACGCGGCGCGCGATGGTGGGTTGCGCCGCCGACAACCTGATCGCCGCGCTCACTGGCGGCGTGCCGTCGACGCCGATCAACGCCCAGGTGCTGCCGCTGCCTGCGTGATTTGATCGGCCGCTTGTCGGACAGCCCGCTGCGGGCTCAGGGACAATGGCGGCATGCCTGACTGGATCGTTCCCGCGCTGCTGGCGCTGATTTTGGTGGTGGTGCTGTGGCTGGCCTTGCGACGCGGCGACACGCAACCCACCGAGCGGCTGGAGCGCGAGTTACGCGACGAGATCGGGCGCCAGGCGCAGGCCTCGCGGGCCGATCTCGGATCGCTGCAGCAGGTGTTGCTGGCGCAAAGCGGTGACATCGCTCGCACGCAGAACGAGCAGATCGATTCGTTTCGCGCCCAGCTCGCCGCCACTCAGCAACAGACCGACGCTGCGTTGCGCAGGCTGAGCGATGTGCTGGCCGAGCAGTTGCGGCTGCTGTCGGAGACCAACGAGCGGCGCCAGGCCGAGATGCGCCAGGCCGTCGAGGTGCGGCTGCAGTCGCTGCAAGAGGGCAACGAAAAAAAGCTCGAGCAGATGCGCGCCACCGTCGACGAGAAACTGCAGAGCACGCTCGAGCGGCGCTTGGGCGAGAGCTTCAAGCTGGTGGCCGAGCGGCTCGAGCAGGTGCACAAGGGCCTGGGCGAGATGCAGGGGCTGGCGCGCGACGTGGGTTCGCTCAGCCGAGTGCTGACCAATGTGAAGACGCGCGGCGTATTCGGGGAGGTGCAGCTGGCCGGCCTGCTGGACCAGGTGTTCACGCCCGAGCAGTACGCGACGAATGTCATCACCGTGCCGGGTCGCAAGGAGAGCGTCGAGTTCGCGATCCGCCTGCCCGGGCAGCGCAGCGATGGCGTGCCGATGTGGCTGCCGATCGATGCCAAGTTCCCGCGTGAGGACTACGAGCGCCTCGTGGATGCCCACGAACGCGCCGACCCTGTTGCCGCCGAAGGCGCCGCGAAAGCCATCGATACGAGGCTGCGCCTGGAAGCAAAGACGATCCGCGAAAAGTACCTTGCCCCGCCACACACCACCGACTACGCGATCCTGTTCGTCCCCACCGAGGGCCTGTATGCAGAGGCGCTGCGCCGGCCCGGGTTGGTCGAGGCGATGCAACGCGAGCACAAGGTCATGCTCGCCGGCCCGACCACGTTGCTCGCCACGCTGACCAGTCTGCAGATGGGGTTCCGCACGATGGCGCTGCAGCAACGCTCGGCCGAGGTGTGGGAAGTGTTGGGCGCCGTGAAAACCGAATTCGACAGATTCGGCCAAGCATTGGCTCGCGTGAAAAGCCAAACACAGACCGTGCTGGAGTCGATCGACAAGGCGCAGACTCGCACGCGCCAAATGACCAAGGCTCTGAAGGACGTGGAGGCGCTTCCGGACACCCACGCGCAGCAGCTGTTGCTGGGGGCGGTGGACGAAGACCCGATCGACGCGAAAGGCGATGCCCCGAGTGCGTGACCCCGCCGCGCCGGGAGGCAACGCAGTCTCGGGCCGTTTGCTGGCCGCGCTGGTGATCGGACAACTTGGGCTGCACAGCGCGATGGCCGGCCTGCGCATGTCGGCGCCGCTGCTGGCGCTGCGAGGTGGGCGCAGCGAGTGGGCGGTGGGGGTGCTGATGGCACTGTTCGCGCTGGCCCCGGTGATGCTGGCCTTGCGTGCAGGCCGCATGGCCGATCGCCATGGCTACCATCGCCCGGTGCGGCTGGCGGTGATGTTGTCGCTGGTCGGCGTGGCCATCGCATTGCTCGCCACCTGGTTCGAGGGCTGGCTGCAGTTCATGCTGTTGTGCGTGGCCGCCTTGTTGACCGGCGCCGGTACCAACCTCGGGCTGATCGCCATCCTGCGCACTGCGGGGCACTGGGCCAGCGACAGCGTGCAACGCGTGCGCGTGTTCAGCTGGTTAGGCTTGGCGCCGTCGATGTCCAACGCGATCGGCCCGGTGCTGGCGGGCCTGCTGATCGATGCTGCGGGCTTTCGCTTCGCGTTCGCGGTGCTGCTGTTGCTGCCGCTGTTGTCGTGGCACTTCGCGAACCGGGTTCCAGCGTGGCGACCCGATCTGCCGCCGGGACACGGCGAAGGCACGGCGTGGGATCTGCTGGCGATGCCGGGGCTCAAGCGCCTGATGGGCGTCAACCTGCTGCTGTCGGCGTGCTGGGACGTGCATGCTTTCGCGGTGCCGGTGCTCGGCCACGAGCGCGGATTCAGCGCCTCGACGATCGGCTTGGTGCTCGGCAGCTTCACGTTGTCGGTGACCGCGGTGCGCGTGTTGATCCCGGTGCTCGCGCATCACGTGCGCGAGGTCACCGTGCTGCGCGTGGCGATGGTCGGCACCGGGCTGGTGTTCGCGGCCTATCCATTCGCCACCAATCCGTGGCTGATGGCGGCGTTGGCGATGGCACTCGGTGTCACGCTTGGCTGCGTGCAGCCGATGGTCATGTCGGGCCTGCACCACCTCACACCAGCGCCGCGCCACGGCGAGGCGATCGCGCTGCGATCGATCGTCATCAACCTGTCGAGCACCACACTGCCGCTGGTGTTCGGCGCCGCAGGCGCCGCGCTGGGCGTGGCGGTCCTGTTCTGGAGCGTTGGCGCGGCCACCGCCGCCGGCAGCTGGCCGGCACGGCACCTCAGGATCTGATGCCACGCCCGCGGCACTGCGGCGCGCCGGGTCTGCCGGCGTTGGTCGAAGTCAAGGGGTGCGCGGGGTGGCGGCCGCGTGGCCGTTAGACTCGCGGCCTTCCATCTCACCGGACATGCCCATGCTGCGCCTTGCCGCTCTGACCATTGCACTGTTGCTCGCACCCCTCGTTGGCCACGGCCAGGCGGTTGACGGAGCCTTGAAGAAGATCAAGAACGCCAAGTCGGTGGCGGTCGCCTACCGCAGTGACGCGGCACCGTTCTCTTTCATCGATGCATCCAAGCAGCCAATGGGCTTCAGCATCGATCTGTGCCGGCGCATCGTCGCCTCGATCGCGCAGCAACTCGGTGTCGAAGGCATGCAGATCCAGTGGGTGCCGGTGACGACGCAAGACCGCATGGAGGCTGTCGAGAAAGGCAAGGCCGACATGGAGTGCGGCTCCACCTCGGTGACGCTGTCGCGCATGAAGCGGGTGAACTTCTCCACCTACATCTTCGTCGACGGCACCGGTCTGCTGGTCAAGACGGATTCGGGCGCACGCCGACTCACCGACCTCGGAGGCAAGAAGATCGGCGTGATTCCAGGCACCACCAACGAGAAGGCGCTGAACGATGCTCTCAAGCGCGCGGTGATCAATGCCACCGTCGTGCCGGTCAAAACGCGCGACGAGGGCCTGGCGCAGTTCGAAGCCGGCCAGATCGACGCGCTCGCCAGCGATCGCACGCTGCTGTTGGCGATGGCACCGAAAGCCAAGGATCCGAAGGCGATCTCGCTGCTGCTGGAGGACCTCTCGTTCGAGCCCTACGCGATCGTGCTGCCGCGCGGCGACGACGACTTGCGCCTGGCCGTCAATTCGGCGCTGGCACAGGTCTACCGCAGTGGCAACATCGCCGAGATCTTCACGCGCTGGTTCGGCGCCTTGGGCAAGCCCGGCGTGATGCTCGAGGCCACCTACATCTTTGGCGCGATTCCCGAGTAGGCTGCCGGCGCGGCCGACGGCTCAGAAGCGGATGCCGGTGGGCGAGGGCGCCGTCGTCGGCGGCGCCGCGATCGGCTCGGCAGGCGGTGCCGGGCGGGCCACGGGCGCGGCCTCGGGCTGACGCTCCACCAGTGGTGTGGCCGCCGGCTGCTGGTAGCTGCGCGGCAGTTGAGACTCCCGCGGGTAGCCCGCCGCGTCAAGATAGCTGTGCCAGTCGCTGTCGGAGTAACCGCGCAGGGCCTGGCCGCCGATGGTCAGCGTGGGCACCGAACGGCCGCCCGTCAGGCGATCCAGCGCCTCGGCATCGTCGCCGGTCAGCACCCGGCGCTCAACGTAGGGCACGCCGCGCGTTTGCAGCAGGCGCCGGCCGTTGTCGCAAGGCGAACAGTCGGTGCTGGTGTAGAGCGTGACCGGAAAGCGCGCCGCCGTCTGGCGCAGCTCGATGGGCAGACTGGCCAGCGCCGCTGCCGCGGCGTCGGCGCCGGAGGCTTCTTTGCCCTGCGGCGTGCCGCGCCCGATCGACGCCGGCGGCGGCCGATCGGTGTAGGTGACGGTGCCGTCAGGGGCCACGACCTTGAACAGGGCGTGGCTCGGCAGCGCGAACATCGCCAGCGCCAGCGCGGCACAAGTCGAAAGCGGGAACAGTCGCATCGGCGTCATCCGGGCAATCTAGCCCAGGCCGGCGTGCGGCTCAAGCGATTCCTTGATGCCGGAGCAACGCTGTGATACTTGGTTCACGCCCGCGGAAGGCCTTGAAGCTGTCGAGTGCGTCGCGGCTGCCGCCAACCTCGAGGATCTCGCGCCGGTAGCGGCGGCCGGTGTCGATGTCGAACAGGCCCTGCTCCTCGAACGCGCTGTAGGCGTCGGCCGACAGCACCTCGGCCCACTTGTAGCTGTAATAGCCGGCACCGTAACCACCGGCAAAGATGTGCGAGAAGCTGTGTGGCAGCCGCTGCGCAGGGTCGGCATCGAGCACCGACACCTCGGCATGCACTTCGTCGAGCACCCGCTGGATGGCGCGCGCCGCCTCGGGCTCGTGGTGGATGCGCATGTCGAACAGCGCGTACTGCACCTGTCGCAGCATCTCCAGCGCGCTGTGGAAGTGGCGTGCCGCGATCATCTTGTCGAACAGCGCGCGCGGCAGCGGCGAGGCGTCGTCGACGTGCGCACTCAGGCGCGACAGCACCTGCCACTCCCAGCAGAAGTTCTCCATGAACTGGCTGGGCAGCTCCACCGCATCCCACTCGACGCCGGCGATGCCGGCCACGGCCAGCTCGTCGACGCGCGTCAGCATGTGGTGCAGCCCGTGGCCGAATTCGTGGAACAGCGTGATGAGGTCGTTGTGGGTGAGCAGCGCATCGTGCCCGGGCGGCGGCGGCGCGAAGTTGCACACCAGGTAAGCCACAGGCGTTTGAAGCGCATGCGCGCCATCGGGGCGGCGCCAGCGGCCGCGCGCGTCGTCCATCCAGGCGCCTGGCCGCTTGCCGGCGCGCGAAAACGCATCGAGGTAGAACTGGCCCACCAGAGCGCCGTCGCGCTCGATGCGGTAGACACGCACGCTGTCGTGCCACACCGCGGCCTGGTCGGGTGTGATGCGCAGCTCGAACAGCGTCTCGACGATGCGAAACAGCCCGTCGAGCACGCGCTCGAACGTGAAGTAGCGTTTGACCTCCTGGTCGCTGAACGCAAATCGCTGCTGACGCAGCCGCTCGGCCACGAAGCGGTGATCCCAAGGCATCAACGGGTCGACGCCAAGCTGCTGGCGTGCGAAGTCGCGCATGTCGGCGAGCTCGTGCTGTGCCTGCGCGCGCGAGCGTGTCGCGAGGTCGCGCAGGAACTGCAGCGCCTGCGTCGGTGTGCGCGCCATCTTGGTGGTCAGCGACAGCTGCGCATAGTCGGCGAACTGCAGCAGCCTGGCGTTCTCCTGGCGCAGCTCGAGCAATTCGATCATCAGCGCGCTGTTGTCGTACTCTGCCGGCCCGAGCTCGCTGGCGCGGGTATGGAACGCCCGGTAAAGGCGCTCGCGCAAGGCGCGATCGGTGGCGTACTGCATCACCGGCAGCCAGCGCGGCGCCAGCAAGCTGAGCTTGAATCCGTCGCGGCCGTCGGCCGCTGCATCGGCGCGCAGCGCCGCGCGCACGTCGTCGGGCACACCGGTCAGGCGGTCGGCGTCGACATACCAGGCAAATGCGTCGGTCGCGTCCTGCACATGCTCTTCGAAGCGCTGTGACACCTCGGCCAGGCGATCCTGGATCTGCAGGAACCGCTGGCGGGCCGCGCCCTGCAATTGCGCGCCTGCGAGCACGAAGTCGCGCAGCGCATTGGCGAGCGCACGGCGGCGCGGCTCGCCCAGCAACTCTGCGTCGGGGTCGATCGCCCGATACTTGGCGAACAGGCGCGTGTCGGCGCCCAGCCGTGCATAAAAGCCGGTGACATGAGGCAGGCAATCGTTGAAGGCGGCGCGCAGCGCCGGCGTGTCGCACACCTGGTTCAGGTGGCCCACCGTGCCCCATGCGCGCGACAACCGCTCCACCGCCGTGTCGAGCACCGCCGACAGCGCCTCGTACTGAGCCGGCACGTCGGGACCGCCGGCGCGCTCGAGCGCACGCTCGGCATCGCGCAACAGCACGTCGATCGCCGGTGCCACCTGCTCGGGTGAGATCTGCTCGAAAGCGGGCAGGCCGTCGAGGGGCTGCAGCGGGGTGGACATCTCGTACGGCTCCCGTGCTTGCGCGTGGCTCACGCCGTGGCGTGCTCAGCGGCGTCGATGGTGTTGACCAGCAGCATCGCGCGGGTCATCGGTCCGACGCCGCCGGGCACCGGCGTGATCCAACCGGCCACTTCGCGCACCGCCGCGAGGTCGACGTCGCCGCACAGTTTGCCGGCGTCATCGCGATTCATGCCGACGTCGATCACGATCGCTCCGGGCTTGACCATCTCGGCGCGCAGCGTGTTGCGTCGGCCCACCGCGGCCACCACGATGTCGGCGGCGCGCGTGTGCGCAGCGAGGTCGGCAGTGGCGCTGTGGCACACCGTGACCGTGGCGTTGGCCTGCAACAGCATCAGCGCCATCGGCTTGCCCACGGTGTTGGAGCGGCCGATCACCACCGCATGCATGCCGCGCACCGGCTGGCGGGTCGCTTCGATCAGTTTCATGCAGCCGTACGGCGTGCAGGCCCTGAATCCCGGCCGCCCGACCATCAGGGCACCCGCATTCTGGACGTGAAAGCCGTCGACATCCTTGGCCGGCGACAACGCGGCAATCACCTTCTGCGGGTCGATGTGGCGCGGCAGCGGCATCTGCACCAAGACGCCGTGCACGCCCGGGTCGGCGTTGAGTGCGCGCACGCGCGCCAGCAGGTCGGCCTCGCCCATCGTGGCCGGGTAGCGCTCGAGCAGCGAGCGCATGCCCGCACCTTCGCAATCCTTGACCTTGTGGCGCACGTAGACGGCGGAGGCCGGGTCGTCACCGACCAGGATCACAGCAAGTCCCGGTGTGACGCCGCGTTCGCGCAGCACGCTCGTTCTGCGAGCGACTTCGGCGCGCACCCGCTCGGCCAGCGCGCTGCCGTCGATCAACTGCGCGGTCATGAAGCGGCTTGCCGGCCAGGCCATGCTGGCCGCGCGTCGTACTGCAGCGTGGTCGTGGTCAACCCTTGGCCGGTGCGGTGGTGGCGCCCAATGCGATCTTCAACAGATCGGCCACCGTGTTGGCGTTGAGCTTTTCCATGATGTTGGCGCGGTGCGCCTCGACCGTCTTGATGCTGATGCCCAGGTCGTCGGCGATCTGCTTGTTCAGCCGCCCGGCGACGATGCGCTCGAGCACCTGGGCCTCGCGGGTGGTGAGCCTCGACAGCAATGCGTCGCGACTGGCTTGCTCCTGGTGCTGGCTGAAGGCGGCGCGCGCCTGCTCGAGCATGCGCTCGACCAGCGGCAGCAACTCGTCTTCCTTGAAGGGCTTCTCGATGAAATCCATCGCGCCCTTTTTCATCGTGTTGACGGCCATCGGCACGTCACCATGGCCGGTGATGAACACCACCGGCAGCGGGCTCTTGCGCTCGAGCAGGCGGTCTTGCAGCTCCAGCCCGCTCATGCCCTCCATGCGGATGTCGGCGATCAGGCAGGCCACTTCGCGCGGGTCGAAGCGCGACAGGAAAGACTCGGCGGAATCGAAGCACTTGACGCGGTAGTCCTTGCCCTCGAGCAGCCATTGCAGCGAATCGCGCACGGCCTCGTCGTCGTCGACCACGTAGACCGTGCCTTTTTTCGGGATCAGGCTCATGGGGATGTGACTGCGGCTGGGTTGTCGGTCGCGCCGGAAGCCGCTGCGGCAGGCGCGTCGGCGGGGGCGGGCGGCTGGATTTCTACGGGCAGTGAGAAGGCGAATCGACACCCTGACACGGCTGCGCCATTGTAGAGGTTCTGTGCCCGGATCCGTCCCCGATGTGACTCCACGATCGAGCGGCACAACGACAAACCGATGCCCAACCCCTCTGCCTTGGTGGAGAAAAACGCCTCGTACAGCCGGCCGATCACCTCATCGGGCAAACCCGGCCCGGTGTCGGTGACGCTGAATTCGACGATGCCGCCTTCTTCGGTGGTGTGCTTGGGCACGACGCGCAGCTCGATGAAGCGCCGCGAGGCCGGCATCTGCGCGTTGTCGATCGCCTCGGCGGCGTTGCGCACCAGGTTGAGCAACACCTGCTCGATCAGGATCGGGTCGACCATCAGTTCGGGCAGGCGCTGCGCCACGTAGCTGTGGATCGTCACGTTGCGCCGCTGCAGCTCGATGCTCGCCAGTTCGAGCGTGTCGTCGACGATCTGCCGCGCGTGCGCGCTCTGGCGCTGCGGCACGCTCTTGCGCACGAACGCGCGGATGCGCTGGATGATCTGGCCCGCGCGCTCGGCCTGGCGCGATGTTTTCTCGAGCGCCGACACCAGGTCGTCGCGGCCGATCGACTCGCCACGCACGCGCGAGATCATGCCGTTGCAGTAGTTGGTGATGGCGGTCAGCGGTTGGTTCAGCTCGTGTGCCACCGACGACGCCATCTCGCCCATCGTGATCAGGCGGCTCGACACCTGCGCCTTGGCGGCCTGGTGCGCCACCTGCTCCTCGACGCGGCGGCGCGCCGTCACGTCGGTGGCAATCAGCATCTGCGCCAACCGGCCGTCGGTCCACTGCAGGTAGCGCGAACGCACGTCGAACCATTTGTTCAGTGGTTCGATGAACACCTCGCGCGGGTCGGCGCCGGTCTTGGTGAGTTCCTGCGCCGGCAGGCCCGAAAGGCCGTCGACGTGATCGTCCCCGTCGGCCTGGTAGGCGGGCTGCGGCAGGCTGCTGCTGGCCAGCTGCGAATGCCCGCGCGCATCGGCACCGAACCATAAACGATACGAGCGGTTGGCGAACAGCAACTCGCCTTGCTGCACCGACAGCACCGACACCGCGGCGTCGAGCCCCTCGAGCACGGTGGTGAAGCGCTCGTGCGAGGCCGACAGCTGATCGCGGATGCGTTTGGCCTCGGTGATGTTGGTCATCGAGGTCATCCAACCGGTCTGCTTGCCGCGTGGATCGATCAGAGGCGACACGTACATGCGCGCATCGAACAGCACGCCGTCCTTGCGCATCACGCGCACCTCGATGCCACCGGCCGGGCTGCGGCCCTGCAATTCCTGCTGCAGCAGGCGCGAGTTTTCTTCCACGCGCTCAGGCGGCCAGTACGGGTACGGCGGCATGCGGCCGATCAGCTCGGGCTCGGAGTAGCCGCTCATCGCGCAGAACGCCGGGTTCACATAGGTGATGCGGCCCTCGAGGTCCATCGCCCGCATGCCGGTGAGCATCGAGTTCTCCATCGCGCGACGGAAGTTGGTCTCCTGCACCAGCGCGCCCTGGATCTGCGCGCGCCGCCGCATGTGGCGCCAGGTGCCCAGCAGCATCCACAGCGTCAAGCCCGACAGCGCCAGCACCATCCAGAACAGCGTGTTGCCGATCAGCAGTGCCGACGTGCGGTACCCCACGGCGCGCAGCACCACGCCGTTGGCCGATGGCGTGAGTGGCACGTCGTGCACGATCGGTGCCTGCGTGTTGGCGCGGCCGGGCAGCGCGATCACGGTGCTGGCGAGCACGTGACCGCTCTCGTCGAGCACGGTGATCGCGCGCCGGCGCTTGACCTCCGGCGGCACGAAGTAACGCAGCAGGTCTTCGACCGAGTATTCGACGATCAAGGCGCCGGCGAACACGCCGCCGTTGAGCAGCGGCACGTGGGTTTGAAACACCGCGGTCCCCATTGCGTCCTTGAACGGCCGCGAGTACACCGGCTGGCGCAGGTCGCGCGCGGCGATGAACGCCCACTCGGCCTCGCGGCTGCGCGGCTGCTGGCCCATCAGCCGGTCTTCGTTGAGGCCCAGCGGATGCGTGTCGGCATCGGCCAGCGGCGAGGCATAGCTGGCGCGCTTGCGGCGCAGCGCATCGAGCCAGGTGAGTTGCAACACCTCGGGCCGCGCATTGCCGAATGCTCGGGCCAGGCGTTGCGCCTCGTCGGCGTCGATCTCCTTGGTCACGATCTGCCGCGCCAGTTGCACCAGCTGCTCGTGGTTCTCGATCAGGTGCAGGCGAATCTGCTGCTGCGCAATCTCCGCGTCGCGCTTGACCGACTCGGCTTCGCGCTCGAATTCCTCGTTGCGCAAGGTCCAGAACGCCGACACGATGGCCGCCAGGAACAACAGCACCGAGACCAAAGGGGCCAGCGTGGCGAAGCGGTCTTGCCGCGCCGGTGTCTGGCGCCGCCACCAGCGGCCGATCAGGCGCTGGCCCCACGACTTGGCCGGCTTGGCCGGCTGTGAAGGGGACGAGCGCAGATCCATGACCGCAGATTATCCGAGGCCGCCTTCGAGTGAGCTGATTCGAGACGCGAGAATGATTTCATATTAAGAAATGCTGTCGCACTATTTGGAATTATGAGAACCTTGTGCGACACTTCTGCCCGCCCCAAAACGACACCCGCACCCAGGAGAAAGCCATGTCAGCGATGCCCGATTCGGTTCTCGGGGCCGCCGCCAACGATGCAGACGCGCAAGAGACGCGGGAGTGGCTCGACGCCCTGCAGGCGGTCATCGCCGCCGAAGGCCCCGATCGTGCGCACTACCTGCTCGAACGACTGATCGACGAGGCGCGCCAGGCCGGCATCGAGCAGCCGTTCTCGGCCAACACCGCGTACGTCAACACCATTCCCACCGACCAGGAAGAGCGATCGCCCGGCAACATCGAGATCGAAGAGCGGCTGCGCACCTACATGCGCTGGAACGCGATGGCGATGGTGGTCAAGGCCAATCGCCTGCACCCAGCCGATGGCGGCGATCTCGGCGGGCACATCTCGTCGTTCGCGTCGCTGGCCACGATGTTCGGCACCGGCTTCAACCATTTCTGGCACGCCGAGACCACTGAGCATGGCGGCGATCTGCTCTACATCCAGGGCCACAGCTCACCGGGCATCTATGCGCGCGCCTTCATGGAAGGGCGCATCAGCGAACAGCAGCTGCTGAACTTCCGGCAAGAGGTCGATGGCAAGGGCATCTCCAGTTATCCGCACCCGAAGCTGATGCCCGAGTTCTGGCAGTTCCCCACCGTGTCGATGGGCCTGGGCCCGCTGATGGCGATCTACCAGGCGCGGTTTCTGAAGTACCTGCACGCGCGTGGCATCGCCAACACCGCCAACCGCAAGGTGTGGGTGTTCTGCGGCGACGGCGAGATGGACGAACCCGAAAGCCTCGGCGCGATCGGTCTGGCCGCGCGCGAGAAGCTCGACAACCTGATCTTCGTCATCAATTGCAATCTGCAGCGCCTCGACGGCCCGGTGCGCGGCAACGGCAAGATCATCCAGGAGCTCGAGGGCGAGTTCCGCGGCTCGGGCTGGAACGTCATCAAGCTGCTGTGGGGCAGCTACTGGGATCCGCTGCTTGCGCGCGACAAGGACGGCATCCTGCGCAAGGTGATGATGGACGTGGTCGACGGCGACTATCAGGCGATGAAGGCCAACGATGGCGCATTCGTGCGCAAGAACTTCTTCGGCCGCCATCCCAAGCTGCTCGAGATGGTGTCCAAGATGAGCGACGAAGACATCTGGCGCTTGCAGCGCGGCGGCCACGACCCGCAGAAGGTGCACGCGGCATTCCATCGCGCCAACAACCACAAGGGCCAGCCCACCGTGCTGCTGATCAAGACGGTCAAGGGCTTCGGCATGGGCAAGAGCGGCGAGGGCAAGAACACCGCGCACCAGACCAAGAAGCTGATCGACGAAGACGTGCGCGCGTTCCGCGACCGCTTCAACATGCCGATCCCGGACGAGCAGCTGGCCGACATTCCGTTCTACAAGCCGGCCGACGACACGCCCGAGATGCGCTATCTGCACGAGCGCCGCATGGCGCTGGGTGGCTATCTGCCCAAGCGTCGCACCAAGGCTGACGAGCAGCTCAAGGTTCCCGAGCTCGATGCCTTCAAGGTCGTGCTCGAGGCCACCGCCGAGGGCCGCGAGATCTCGACCACGCAAGCCTATGTGCGCTTCCTGACGCAACTGCTGCGCGACAAGGATCTCGGCCCGCGCGTGGTGCCGATCCTGGTGGACGAGGCGCGCACCTTTGGCATGGAGGGCTTGTTCCGGCAGATCGGCATCTACAACCCCGAGGGGCAGCAGTACACGCCGGTCGACAAAGACCAGGTGATGTACTACCGCGAAGACAAGGCCGGCCAGATCCTGCAGGAAGGCATCAACGAGGCCGGCGGCATGAGCAGCTGGATCGCCGCGGCGACGTCGTACTCGACGAACAACCGCATCATGATTCCCTTCTACATCTACTACTCGATGTTCGGGCTGCAGCGTGTGGGCGACCTGTGCTGGGCGGCCGGCGACATGCAGGCGCGTGGCTTCCTGCTCGGTGGTACCTCGGGGCGCACCACGCTCAACGGCGAAGGCCTGCAACACGAAGACGGCCACAGCCACGTGTTGGCCGGCACCATCCCCAACTGCGTGAGCTACGACCCTAGTTTCGCGCACGAAGTCGGCGTGATCATGCAACACGGTCTGAAGCGCATGGTCGAGCGGCAGGAGAACGTCTTCTACTACCTGACGCTGCTCAACGAGAACTACCCGATGCCGGGCCTGAAAGCCGGCACCGAGGAGCAGATCATCAAAGGCATGTACCTGCTGCAGGAAGGCGCCAAGAAGACGCCGCGCGTCAATCTGCTCGGCTCGGGCACGATCCTGCGCGAATCGATGGCCGCCAAGGAACTGCTCGAAAAGGACTGGGGCGTGGCCGCCAACGTGTGGAGCTGCCCGAGCTTCAATGAGCTCGCGCGCGACGGGCAGGACTGCGATCGCTGGAATCTGCTGCACCCCAACGAGCAGCCGCGCGTGCCATTCGTGACGCAACAACTGTCGCGGCATAGCGGCCCTGTGGTGGCCTCCACCGACTACATCAAGAACTACGTCGACCAGATCCGCGCCTTCATGCCCAAGGGCCGCACGTACAAAGTGCTCGGCACCGATGGCTTTGGCCGCAGCGACTTCCGCAGCAAGCTGCGCGAGCACTTCGAGATCAATCGCCACTACATCGTGGTCGCCGCGCTCAAGGCATTGGCCGAAGAGGGCGCGGTGCCAGCGTCCACCGTCGGTGACGCGATCACCAAGTACCAGATCAGAGCCGACAAGATCAACCCGCTGTACGCCTGAACAAGAAAACGATCCCGCGGAGACAAGTCATGGCATTGGTCGAAGTGCGAGTCCCCGACATCGGGGACTTCAAGGATGTGGCCGTCATCGAACTGCTGGTCAAGCCCGGCGACACGGTGAAGGCTGAGCAGAGCCTGATCACCGTGGAGAGCGACAAGGCGTCGATGGAGATTCCGTCGAGCGCTGCGGGTGTCGTCAAGGAGATGAGGGTCGCGCTCGGTGACAAGGTCAACGAGGGCTCGCTGGTGTTGTTGCTCGACGGCGTGGCTCAGGGGCCGGTTGCGGCCCCCGTGGCAGCTGCGACACCGGCGTTGCCGACACCCGCGCCAGCGGCAGCCGCACCGTCGCTGGCGGCGCCGCCTGCGGCCGCGGCCGTGGCGGAACTGCGGGTGCCCGACATCGGTGACTTCAAGGATGTCGCGGTGATCGAGGTGTTCGTCAAACCGGGCGACGCGGTGAAGCTCGAGCAGAGCCTGATCACCGTGGAGAGCGACAAGGCCTCGATGGAAATCCCCGCGTCGCAAGCCGGCGTCGTGAAGGAGGTCAAGGTCAAGCTGGGCGACAAGGTGTCGCAGGGTTCACTGGTGGCCGTCATCGAAGCGGCTGCAGGTGCCACCGTTGTCGCGCCGGTGGCTGCGCCGGCGCCGCAAGCGACGCCGCCTGCATCTGCACCGCCGTCGCCATCTGCGGGCGCGCGCGGCGTGCCGACCGCCGCATTGCCACCGCACGAGCCAACGGCGCCGCAGAGTCAACTGCCCCACGCGTCGCCGTCGGTCCGACGCTTCGCGCGTGAGCTTGGCGTGCCTCTCAATGAGGTGAAAGGCAGTGGACCGAAGGGGCGCATCACGCACGAAGACGTGCAGGGCTTCGTGAAGGGCGTGATGTCCGCCGCCTCGCGGCCGGGCGGCGTGCTCACGCCAACGCCAGCTGGCGGTGCGGGCTTGCCCGGCTTGCTGCCATGGCCGCAGATCGACTTCACCAAGTTCGGCGCCATCGAGCGCAAGGACCTCTCGCGCATCAAGAAGATCTCGGCCGCCAATCTGCACCGCAATTGGGTGATGATTCCGCACGTCACCAACCACGACGATGCCGACATCACCGATCTCGAAGCGTTTCGCGTGCAGCTGAACAAGGAGAACGAGAAGTCGGGCGTCAAGGTCACGATGCTGGCGTTCCTGATCAAGGCGTCGGTCTTTGCGCTGAAGAAGTTCCCCGATTTCAATGCCTCGCTCGACGGCGAGCAGCTGGTGCTGAAGAAGTACTTTCACATCGGCTTTGCCGCCGACACGCCCAACGGGCTGGTGGTGCCGGTGATCAAGGACGCCGACAAGAAGGGCATCGTGGCGATCAGCAAGGAGATGGGCGAACTGGCCGCCAAGGCGCGCGACGGCAAGCTGTCGCCGACCGACATGAGTGGTGGCTGCTTCAGCATTTCGTCGCTGGGCGGCATCGGCGGGCGCTACTTCACGCCGATCATCAATGCGCCCGAGGTGTCGATCCTCGGCGTGTGCCGCAGCACGACCGAGCCGCGCTGGGACGGCAAGCAGTTCGCGCCGCGCCTGATCCTGCCGCTGTCGCTGAGCTGGGATCACCGCGTGATCGACGGCGCGGCAGCGGCGCGCTTCAACGCCTACCTGGGCAGCATCTTGGCGGACTTCCGGCGGGTGTTGCTGTGATCGAAGGGGTTCGAGCGACGTTGCGGAGCGCAGCGTGACGACGATCTGCGTGGCTCGCAAGGCCGGGCAAGTGGCCGTTGCTGCCGATGCGCTGGTGACCTTTGGCGACACGCGCCTGGCCCACGGCTACGAAGCCAACGACAAGGTGTTTCGCATCGGTGATTCGTGGGTCGGCATGGCCGGCACCACCGCGCACTTTCCGGTGCTGCGACGCGCACTGGGCGCGTTGCCGAAACAGGAGCTCAAGCTCGGCTCGCGCGACGACGTGTTCGAGACCTTCCTGAAGCTGCACCCCAAGCTGAAGGAGCAGTTCTTTCTCAACACCAAGGAGGAAGAAAGCGATCCGTACGAGAGCAGCCAGTTCACTGTGCTGATTGCCAACGCCAACGGCATCTTCGGCGTCTATTCGTACCGCGAAGTCTTTGAGTTCGACCGCTTCTGGGCCATCGGCTCGGGGCGCAGCTTTGCGCTGGGTGCGATGTACGCGCAATACGACCGTGCGCGCACGGCGCGTGAGGTGGCCGAACTCGGCGTGCGCGCCGGCTGTGAGTTCGACAAGAACTCCGACGGCCCGGTGCGTGCACACACCATCAAGTTGAGGGACTAGCCCCATGCCCCCACGCTCACGTTGTTCGCTGCCCCCCGAGGGGGCGCCGGCCTCCCTTGGGGCGGCCCTACGGGAGGTCTCATGACCGCAATCGAAGTGAAAGTGCCCGACATCGGCGACTTCAAGGATGTCGCGGTGATCGAGTTGCTGGTCAAGCCGGGCGATCGCGTGGCGGTCGACCAGAGCCTGATCACCGTCGAGAGCGACAAGGCGTCGATGGAGATCCCCAGCAGCGCAGCCGGCGTCGTCAAGGAGCTGAAGATCAAGCTCGGCGACAAGGTGAGCCAGGGTTCGACGGTGCTGGTGCTCGAGGGCGAGGCGAGCGCCTCGTCGCAGTCGCCAGCTGCCAAGGCGCCCGCGGCCCCGGCAGCGCCGACGCCGAGCCCCGTCGCGGCTCCGGTCGCTGCAGGCAGCTACAGCGGCGGCGTCGACCTCGAGTGCGACCTGCTGGTGCTCGGCGGCGGACCGGGCGGATATTCCGCCGCATTCCGTGCCGCCGACCTCGGCATGAAAGCCGTGCTCGTCGAGCGCTATGCCACGTTGGGCGGCGTGTGCCTCAACGTGGGCTGCATCCCGTCGAAGGCGTTGCTGCACGTGGCCGCCGTGATGGACGAGGTGGCACACTTCGCCGACCTCGGTGTGGCGTACGCGGCGCCGCAGGTCGACGCCGCCAAACTGCTTGCGCACAAGAACAAGGTCGTGGCCAAGCTGACCGGCGGCCTGGCGGGCATGGCGCGCATGCGCAAGGTCACGGTGGTGCGTGGCTACGGCGCGTTCGCCGACCCGCACCACGTGGTGGTGGAAGAAACCAGCGGCAGTGCACAGGACAAGACCGGCAAGACGCAGACCATCCGCTTCAAGCAGTGCGTCATCGCGGCCGGCTCGCAGGCGGTGCGCCTGCCGTTCCTGCCCGACGATCCGCGCATCGTCGACTCCACCGGCGCGCTCGAGATGCGGCAGTTGCCGAAGAGGATGTTGATCGTCGGCGGCGGCATCATCGGCCTGGAGATGGGTACGGTGTATTCCACGCTCGGCGCGCGCCTGGACGTGGTGGAGATGCTCGACGGCCTGATGCTCGGCGCCGACCGCGACCTGGTGCGCGTGTGGCAGAAGCTCAACGCGCCGCGCTTCGACAACATCATGCTGAAGACCAAGACCGTCGGTGCCGAAGCGAAAGCAGATGGCATCCACGTGCGCTTCGAAGGCGAGAGTGCGCCCAAGGAGCCGCAGCGCTACGACCTCGTGCTGCAAGCGGTCGGGCGCAGCCCCAACGGCAAGAAGATCGGCGCCGACAAGGCCGGCGTGATCGTCAACGAGCGCGGCTTCATCCCGGTGGACGTGCAGATGCGCACCAACGTGCCGCACATCTTCGCGGTGGGCGACGTCGTCGGCCAGCCGATGCTCGAGCACAAAGCGGTGCACGAGGCCCACGTGGCGGCCGAAGTGGCTTCGGGCGACGACAAGGCGCGCTTCGACGCGCGTGTGATTCCGAACGTGGCCTACACCGACCCCGAGGTGGCGTGGGTGGGCCTGAGCGAAGACGAGGCGAAGTCACGCGGCATTGCGATCAGCAAGGGGTTGTTCCCTTGGACCGCGTCGGGCCGCGCCATCGCCAACGGCCGCGACGAGGGCTTCACCAAGCTGCTGTTCGACGACAAGACGCACCGCATCGTCGGTGGCGGCATTGTCGGCACGCATGCCGGCGACATGATCGGCGAGATTGCGCTGGCCATCGAGATGGGTGCCGACGCGGTGGACATCGGCACCACGATCCACCCGCACCCGACGCTGGGCGAGTCGATCGGCTTGGCGGCCGAAGTGGCGCACGGCAGTTGCACCGATGTGCCGCCGCAGCGCAAGCGCTAGCCAAAGCCGCGGTGCTTCAGCGCGCCGGCCTGGCCGCGTTGTTGAGCATGCGCTGCGCGCGCTGATCTAGCTCGTTGAGCGGCGTGGTCATTACGTCGGCCACCACCACCGGGCAGCGCTGCGGCATGTCGTCGCCTGCGCTCCAGTTGCTGTCGGAGCCGGCATCCGTGGCCGTCACCGGCGCGCGCAGCCCGAGACGCTGCGTGAGTTGTTGCATGGCCGCGAGCACGCGCGCCTGGGCGAACAGACGGTCGTAGTCGGCGTTGGCATAGGAGCGGCGCGCGGTGTAGAGCTCGTTCTCGGAGTTCAGCAAGTCGAGCAGGCTGCGCTGCCCGATGTCGAATTGCTGGCGGTAGGCGTCGCGTGCTTTCTCGATCGCAAGCACGTTGCGGTCGAGCGCGCGCAACTGCTCCTCGAGCTTGACCACGTCGTTGTAGGCGATGCCTGCGTTCTGGCGCGCGTCGCGGCAGGCCCGGTCGCGTTGGTCTGCGGCCTGGTTCAGCAGATTGGTCTGTTGCCGCACGCGTGCCTGGTCGGCGCCACCAGCGAACAGGTTCCAGTTCAACACGACGCCTGCCGTGACATTGCTGCGCTGATCCGCGATGGCATCGAAGTTGCGCCCACTACCGGCGCGCACGCGCGCCTCCAGCTTGGGCCAGAACGCGCTCTCGCGCTCGCCCACCGCGGCGCGCGCCGAGCGCAGGTTTTCGATGGCCGCGTTGATGGCTGCGCTGTTGCGCAGCGCCTGATCCATCGCTTCGGTGGCCGTGGCCGGCAGTGCCGCGCCGAACGAGTCGGGCCGTGGCGGCTTTTGCATCGGCGTCTCGCCCACCACCCGCAGATAGCGCGCCACCACGTCGTGCAGGTTGGATGTTTCGGTGGTCAGGTTCGACTCGGCCAACGCCACCCGCGCCGCTGCCTGTTCGAGGTCGACGCCGCGTCCCACGCCGGCGCGAAAGCGCGACTGGATCTGTTCGTAGTAGAAGCGGTGATCGACGTAGCTGTCTTCCGCCAACTCGACGAGTCGTCGAAAGCGCGCAACGTCGATGTAGGCGCGCACCGCGTCGAGCGTCGTGAGCTCGCTGATGTCCAGCAGTTCGAACCAGCGCGTCTGGCGATCGTGGTCGAGCCGGCGGATCTGCGAGGTCAGCGCCTGGCCGTCCCATAACAGCTGCGCGATGCTCATCGCCACGCCGTTGTTGTCGAGCGTGCTGTTGGGCGGGGTACGCGACGCAAGGTTGACTTCAGTGCGGCCAACGATCGCCTCGGCGTCCACGCGCGGCAGCCAGCCCGCGCGTGCCACGCTGACCGCATCGAGCGATGCGCGCAGCGCATTGACGCGTGCGGTGACGTCCGGGTTGGTTTCGAGCGCCTTGCGGGCCGCCTTGGCCATCGGATCGTCGGCCTGCGCGAGGCTGCTCATCGGCAGCACCGCGCACATCGCGGCCAAGGCGATCGAACGGACAGTCGGCGTCATGTCTTACTTGAGCGCTGCGCGTGTGCCAAAGCACCGCGATCGGTCGTTGTTGCAAACCGGCCAAGTGTAGGTGGTCGCTTTGCCGGTTCGGGGTG
>JBIODO010000011.1:0-23914 GCA_044445225.1 Burkholderiales bacterium | reverse complement strand
GGCATCGTGGAGCGCACGGTGAAAGTGCACCGCAAGGCAATCATCACCAAGATGGGCGTTCGTTCCTAGGCGGCGCTGATCCGTCTGTATCAGGAGGCGGGTGACTCGAACACCCAAACACAACCTACCACTAGGAGAAGTAGACGAGTGGTGGCCCGTCACGCACATTGGCTCACCGGATTCGCGATGAGCAGCGCTTCCCCCACCTATGTCGCTGTTGTCGACGACGATCAAAGCGTTCGTCGCTCGTTCGCACGATTGCTGCGCGCAGCAGGCATCCAGCCGATCACTTACGACTCGGCGGAAGCCTTTCTGGCCGACACGAAGCATCCACAGTTCGATTGTGTGGTGCTCGATGTGCAGCTGGGCGGCATGTCGGGGATCGAGCTGGGGCGGCTGCTCGCGATCGCGCGGGTGCCGGTGATCTATATCACTGCCCACGACGACCCCGCGACGCGTGCCGGCGCCGAGAGCACCGGTTGCGCAGCCTATTTCCGCAAGAGCGATTCGGGTGCCGATGTGCTCGCGGCCATCCGAAAACTGACGGCATGAATTGCCCCACCAGCCGCATCGCCCGCCTGCCGAGATCGAACCTTTTCACTTTCAACCCGCATAGGAGATTCGGCGATGGAGCATCCCCCTCTATTCCGCAGCGGCAATGTGCGTGACAGCCATCCGCGAGATCGCAACCCATCAACATCGGAACCCAACGTGAAGAATTCATCTGCTCTCATCGTCGCGGCGCTGCTCGGCGTGCTTTGCGCACCCACCATGGCTCAGCAGAGCCCTGGCGCGGAGGCCGCCGCGATGGTCGCGTCGGCGCCCGGCAAGGCGATCATCGCTCGAACGGCAACCATCACCGCCACCGTTGAGGCGATCGACATGGCCAAACGCGAGGTCACGCTGAAGGGCCCTCAGGGCAAAGTCGCCACCATGGCGGTGGATCCCGAAGTGCGCAACCTCGATCAAGTCAAGGTCGGCGATCAGGTCGTCGTGCGTTACCTCGAATCGCTATCGCTCGCGCTCAAGAAAGACGGCAAGGAACTGCGTGGATCGAAGGAATCGACCGACGCCGCTCGAGCCATGGCTGGCGAACGGCCGGGAGGAATGGTGGCCCGGCAGGTTGAAGTGACTGCGGATGTGATCGCGCTGAACGCCAAGACGCAGACGGTGACGTTGCGCGGGCCCAAGCAGGTGATCGACCTGAAAGTTCCCGATTCCAAGCAGTTCAAGCTGGTGAAGGTGGGTGACCAGATTCAGGCTGTCTACACAGAGGCGCTGGCCGTCGACGTGGAGCCCGTGGCCAAGAAGAAGTAGCCGCCCCTTCGGGCTGGCTTTGGCCGACAGCGCGGCATTCCCCGCGCGCTCAGAGTCGGCCGGTGGGTCCGGCGCGTTGTCCGAGCGTAGGAACAGCGGCGCGCCGTGCACGCTGACCAGGCCAGCCAGCACCTTGATCACCCGCTTGGCCACGTCGAGCGCGCTCGACCGCTGGGCCACACGCTGGCGCGCCGTGGCGCGCTACAAATTCGGCCCCAGCGCGCACGGCTGGGCGCTGGATCTGGCGATCAGCTTCCGACCGGAGGCGGTTGTAGGGTCCGTGCGGTAGAAAACCAGTAGCCGCGCGTACCGTCGCGCATTGCGTCGCAACCATGGCAGACGATCTCAATCCGAAAAAACCTCGCGGGATGCTGCGACCTCCGGTCACGATTGCGATCACCTTCGTGCACGGCCTGCTGTCCGGGGTGCGCGCCCGCGGCCAGTCTTGCGACGACCTTGTCGCCGAAGCCGGCATCGCCCCCGAATTGCTTCAGCTGCCCGGCGCCCGCGTCAGCGCTGCGCAATACGTGGCGCTGTTCCGGCTGCTGACAGACCGCCTCGACGACGAGTTCCTCGGCCTGCTGTCGCGGCCCCTAAAGCGCGGCAGCTTTGCACTGATCGCTCGCTCCGCGTTAGGTGCGCCCACGCTGGGCGTGGCAATGCGTCGAGTCGCGCGCACGTTTCGCTTGCTGCAGGACGACGTGGAACTGCAGACCGTGCGCGATGGCGCGCTGGCCGGGTGGGCGCTGCGCTTCACGGCGCCATCGATCGCGGAGCGGGCGTTCCTCCACGAGATGCTGCTGCGCGGCTTGTGGCGCCTTCTGGCGTGGCTGGCAGGCGGCCAGATGCCCGTCGCCCGCTTCGACTTCGCGTTCGCAACACCGCTCTATGCCGCAGCCTACGGCAAGATCTTTCCGGCGCCGCTGGAGTTTGAGCACCAGCAGTCGGCGTTGTGGTTCGATGCTGCGCGATTGCAGCTCCCGGTACGTCGGGACGAAGCCGCGTTTCGCACCTACCTCGCCGATGCGCAGGCCCAGGTCGTCGTACCGCGGCGCGGCGACGATGTGGTCGGCGCGCGCGTGCGCAGCCATCTGCTGCAGACCCAGCCGGAATGGCCCGACCTCGCCGCCACGGCCGAGGCCCTGCACATGTCGACCGCCACGCTGCAGCGGCGCCTGGCCAGCGAGGGCGTCTCGTTCCAGTCACTGAAGGACGAGTTGCGTCGCGACGTGGCCATCCTGCGCCTGAACACGAGCACGGTGCCGGTGGCGACCATCGCCTTCGAGCTTGGCTTTGCAGACTCCGCGGCGTTTCAGCGGGCGTTTCAAGGGCTGGACCGGCAGCGCTCCGGGGATCTACCGTCGCGGCGGGGCCTGATCGGCCATGACCAAATCTCAACCGAGGACAACGGGCTGGGAATGACCGCTCTAGCTTAGCTAGGCTAGGGCATGCGGGCAGGACTCCGCGACGCCAGCCGACCTTCGCCGGCCCTCGAACCGCAGCCCGGCGTGCGGTGCGCTATCTGGCGCCGCTCGTGTTGTCGCCGCGTCTGTCGCTGCCGCGACATGCGAGCCAGTGATTTGCCTAGAGGCGCCCGCCTAGTTTCTTCCTGCTGGTTAGTTTTCGCTCCCTAGGCATGCGCGGCGAAGATGGCGGCGTTCCAACCACGACTAAACGGATACTCAAGTGACTGCACCTGCCACCCTGAACGCCATCGCCATCGACGTCGTCGGCCACTACGGCCAGACGGCGAAGAATCTTGTCGCCACCTATCGCACCACCACCGAACGGGCGGTGAATGCACTGGGCGCGCGCTACGAACAACTGGTCGAAGGCAAAGCGCTGCCCTGGCTCAAGAGCGAAATCAAAGCCAACTTGGTCGACTCCGAGCAGCGCGTGAGCCGCTTGATCGTGGACTCCGTCGCCCGCATCGCCGAGCGTGCCAATGGCACCGTCGATCGCGTGTCCGGCCGCACCGTGCAAGGCATCGAAGCCTTCGGCGAGCAGACCGCGTGGGCGAGCGACCTGATGGTCGTCAACGCCATGCGCAAGATCAACCTGCCGGTGGCCAAGATCTCGCTGGGCATTGCCGGCCGTGTCGACAGTGCGTCGCGTCGCCTCTCGCAGCGCGTGGCCGGAAAGGCAGCCGTCAAGACCACCAAGACGGCGAAGGCCACCGTCAAGCGCGCCCGTCGCGCGACTCGTGCCGCGTGACACTCGTCACCGCCTGACACCGAGGGCCACGCTTGCGCGTGGCCCTCGCGCTTTGTGAGGGCGCAGGTCAACTGCCAGCCTGCGAGCCAGCCGACGAGAGACGCGGCATTTGCGCAGTTTTGCGTCGGGGCTTGACCCGCATCAACAGGCCGATGCGCGAAACTGAAAGCATAGCGGCTGGCGCATCTGTCGCGTCGCCAGTCGAATGCTATCCAAGGCCCAGTGGTCGAAGATCCGCAGCCATCGCATCGCCTTGCTTGTGGCGTTGATGGTGCTGTTGCTCGCCGCCTTCTTCGGACCCGCACTGGTTCTTGGGCAGCGGGTCGCGACCTTGAAGGTGACTCAGCGCGATTTCGTGCGCACCGTGGTCGCGAGTGGCCGCGTGCAAGCACCGCACCGCGTCGACATCGGCGTGCAGATCGTGGGCACCGTGGCCGAGGTGCCGGTGGCGGAGGGCCAGACGGTCGCGGCCAATCAGACGCTGGTCGTGCTCGACAGCCGCGAGTTGCGCGCCTCTGCCGCGCAGGCCGACGTGGCGGTGGCGCAGGCGCAGGCGCGTTTGCGGCAGTTGACCGAACTGCAAGTGCCCGTGGCCGTGCAGTCGCTGCGCCAGGCGCAGGTGAACCTCGACAACGCACGCGCGCAGTTGCAGCGGCAGCAGAACCTGTTCGAGCAGGGCTTCATCGGCCAAGCCGCGCTCGACGATGCCCGCAAGGGCGTCGATCTCGCCGACTCCCAGGTGCGCAGTGCCAGCGAACAGCTGCGCACGTTGCGTCCGAGCGGCAGCGACTTCGCGCTGGCGCAGACGACCCTCGAGCAGGCACGCGCCAACGCCGAGGCGGCGCGAGCGCGCCTGGCCTATGCGACCGTGCGTGCACCCAGCGCCGGCGTGCTGATCAATCGCGACGTCGAACCCGGCGACGTCGTGCAGCCGGGCAAGGCGCTGATGGTGCTGTCACCCAGTGGCGACACCGAACTGGTGGTGCAGATCGACGAGAAGAACCTCGGCCTGCTTGCACTGGGACAGCACGCGCTCGCGTCGGCTGACGCATTCGCCGACCAGCGCTTTGCGGCCGAGCTGGTGTACATCAACCCCGGGGTCGACGCCCAGCGCGGCTCGGTGGAGGTGAAGCTTCGCGTGGCATCGCCGCCGCCGTACTTGCGCCAGGACATGACGGTGTCGGTCGACATCGAAGTGGCACGCCGGGCGCAGGCGCTGCTGGTGCCCAGTGACGCCGTGCGCGATGCCGACAGCGGCTCGCCGTGGGTGCTGGTGGTCGAGGACGGTCGCGCCCGCAGGCGGCCGGTGGTGTTGGGACTGCGCGGCAACGGAGTCGCGGAGGCGTTGCAGGGGTTGCAGCCCGATGACGAGGTGGTGCCGGTGACCGCCGCCGCGGTGGGCGACGGCACGCGGGTGCGGACAGCGTCGTCGCCATGAACCGCGGGCTGCCGTTCGAGTGGATCGTCGCGTCGCGGTTTCTGCGCGAAGGGCGCCTGCAGACTGCGTTCATCGTAGGCGGCGTGGCCATCGGCGTCGCGGTGATCGTGTTCATGTCTGCGCTGCTGACGGGCCTGCAGGCGAACTTCATTCGCCGCGTGCTCAGCGCGCAGGCACACATCCAGCTGCTGCCGCCCAAGGAAGTGGCGCGGCCATTGCGCGGTGGTGGCACGGCGGTCGAAGCCGCCATCGTGCAGCCGCCGCTGCAGCGGCTGAAGTCGATCGACCAGTGGCAGGCGGTGATGGCGCAGATCCGCACGATGCCGCAGGTGGTGGTGGTGTCACCGGCAGCGGGCGGATCGGCGCTGGTGGTGCGCGGCGACGCCAGTCGCGCGATCACGCTGTACGGCGTGGACCCGCAGGCTTACTTCCACATCGTCGCGTTGCCCGACAAGATCGTGCACGGCAGCGCGCGCCTGACTAGCAGCGACATCGTCATCGGCACCGAACTGGCCAGCGATCTCGGCGTCAGCGTCGGCGACAAGCTGCGCGTCACATCGGCCGAAGGCACGAACAACGTGTTGACAGTCAGCGGCATCGTCGACCTGGGCAACAAGGGCGCCAACCAGCGCACCACCTTCGTCGCGCTGCACACCGCGCAGAGCCTGCTCGGGTTGACTGGCGGCGTGTCGAGCATCGACGTCACCGTGCGCGACGTCTATGCAGCGGAGGACATCGCACGCGACATCACCGCGGCCACTGGTGTCGAGGCCGACAGCTGGATCAGCACCAACGCACAGTTCTTCAGCGCCGTGCAGGCGCAGGTGACCGCCAACACGGCCATTCGCTTCTTTGTGGGGCTGTCGGTGGCATTCGGGATCGCCAGCGTGCTGTTCGTCTCGGTAGTTCAGAAATCGAAAGAGATCGGCATCCTGCGCGCGATGGGCATCTCGCGCGGACAGATCATGCGGGTCTTTCTGTTGCAGGGCGGTCTGCTCGGCCTGCTCGGGTCGATGGTCGGCTCGGGCATCGGCGCTGGCGCACTGATGCTGTGGCGTGACCTCGCGCGCGGTGCCGACGGGCAGCCGATCGTGCCGGTGACGCTGGAGGCGCCGCTGTTCATCGCCGCACTGATGCTCGCGTTGCTCGCCGGCTTGGTGGCGGCCGCGGCGCCGGCGTTGCGCGCGGCGAGGCTGGACCCGGTGGTGGCGATCCGTGGCTGACGCTCCCGTGTTGCGCATGCAGGGTGTGCGCAAGTCGTTCAACGTCGGCACGCCGGTGGAGACCGAGATCCTGCACGGCATCGACCTGACTCTCGAACGCAGCGAGTTCAGCGCCGTGATGGGGCCGTCGGGCTCCGGCAAGAGCACGCTGCTGCACATCATCGGCCTGCTCGATCGCCCGACCTCAGGGAGCCTGGCGATCAGCGGCCAGGAGACCACCGAGCTCGACGAGGCTGCGCTGACGCACCTGCGCGCACACAACATCGGCTTCGTGTTCCAGTACCACCACCTGCTGGGCGCGTTCACTGCGCTGGAAAACGTGGCGATGCCGATGCTCGGCGATGCCGGTTTCGCGAACGAGGCGATGTTCGCGCGCGCATCGGGCCTGCTCGATCAGGTGGGTCTTGCGAAGCGCCGCGACAACCTGGCCACCAACCTGAGCGGCGGCGAGCAGCAACGGGTGGCGGTGGCGCGCGCGCTGGCGATGAAGCCGACGCTGCTGCTCGCCGACGAGCCCACCGGCAACCTCGACACCAAGTCGGCCGATGCCGTGTTCGCATTGATGCGCGAGGTCAACCGCAGCCAGGGCACCGCAGTCCTGTTCGTCACGCACAACCCGGAACTGGCGCGACGCTGCGACCGCATCATCCAAGTGGTCGACGGACGAGTCGTGCAAGGCCAGCCGACGCCCGGTCACTAGCGGCGAAGGGTGCACAGCGGCTGCGGCGCGCGTCCCACCGGTGCTGGTGTATGGTCGCGCCCATGCAATGGGCGCGCCGACGATGGACACGTGGGGTGCTCGCGCTGGCATTGTTTGCATTGGTGGGCTGCTCCAGCACGCCACGCAGCGGCCGCGACGGCGTCGGCGCGAACCCGCCACCCAACCTGGCGCAAGTGCCCGACGCCGAACCGCGCCTGGAACCGCTGCGCGCCGGCGGACCCAACAAGCCCTACGAGGTCTTCGGACGCACCTACACGCCGCTGTTGAGCGACAGCGCCCAGACCGAGCGCGGGCTCGCATCGTGGTACGGCCGCAAGTTCCACGGCCGGCCAACCTCGAGCGGAGAGCTGTACGACATGTACGCGATGACCGCCGCGCACAAGACGATGCCAATCCCCAGCTACGCGCGCGTGCGCAACCCGGCCAACGGTCGCGAGGTGATCGTGCGCATCAACGATCGGGGGCCGTTTCACGCCGGCCGCGTGATCGACCTGAGCTACACCGCGGCACTGAAGCTCGGCGTGTTGAACGCAGTGGCACCGGTGGAAGTCGAACGCCTCACGCAAGAGTCGATTCGCACCGGCGCCTGGAAGGCGGGCTCCGAGTCGCGCGCGCTTGCCGCCGCATCGCCAACGGCTGCGCCTGCTGCACAGGCTGCACCACTGCCGCTCGTGAGCGCGCCGGCGAGCGTGGCGCCGCCGCCCAGCGTGAGTGCCCCGGAGATTCCGGCCGGTGGCATCACGACCGTGGCCATTGCACCGACCTCAAGCGCCGCGGATGCGACGGCCCCCTTCGCCTCGGTCGATGACGAGGTGCCGCGGCCTGCGCCGCGCCCGATCGCGATGGCGGCGCCGGGCTTCTGGCTGCAACTGGGCGCGTTTCGCGAGCGCGACGGCGCGCTGGACTTTCAGCGCAAGGTCGAGCGTGAGCTCGATTGGCTGGCACCATCGCTGGCGGTGTTCACCGACCGCGATCTGCACCGCTTGCAAGCCGGTCCGTACCGCACGCGTGCCGACGCGGGCGGTGCCGCGGACCGGGTGCGCGCCGAGTTGCAGCTGGTGCCGCTGATCGTCGAACGCCGATGACGCCCGCGCGCCGTCAGGCGACGTGCTTCAACACGGCCACGAAGTGGCAGCCGCTGCCCACCAGCACGAACACGTGCCACACCAGATGGCCGAATCGCAAACGCTGGTCGAGCATGAAGAACAGCGTGCCCGCGCAGTAGGCGATGCCACCAGCCAGCAGCCACTGAAGACCTTCGCGCCCGAGCGACGCCAACAGCGGCTGCGCGGCCGCGATGACGAGCCAGCCGAACGCCAGGTACAGGGCCGTCGAGAGCGTGCGATCGCGCAGGTAGCCTGCGAGCTTCATCGCCACACCAGCGGCTGCCACCGACCACACCAGCGCCAGCAGCGGTGCACCGAGGGTGTGGCCGAGCGCGAACGGTGTGAAGGTGCCGGCCATGAAGAGGTAGATCGCGGCATGGTCCAGCCGCTTGAGCATGCCTTTGGTGGGACCCACGGGTGCCGCGTGATACGCCGACGACACCACGTAGACCAGCAGCATGGTGGCAGCGAACACCCACACGCCGAGGTGACGTGCGCCCGCGGCCACCGCGTCGTCGGCGGCCAGTACCGGCAAGGCACCCAGGGCGAGCAGCACACCGAGCGCATGGCTGGCCGTGTTGGCCCGCTCTTCGCGCAGTCCGGGTGCCATCGGCATCGCCCTCGCTCCCTATGCGCGCACCACCGTCGCGCGCTGAGAACAGTGTGATCACGCCGCACAGCGCACGCATCCCGCAGCCGTGGGCCGCGAGGCCATTGCTTCCGGGGGCGCTGTCACAACTCGGGCGGTCAACCGATCGCTGCGCCAGCGATTGGCGGCGCCATCCGGCCGGCAAGACAGGTCAGCGACCGCCGCTGACGTTGAGGACCGTGCCGGTCACGTAACCGGCCTCGCCGCTGACCAACCAGGCGATCGCCTGCGCCACCTCGAGCGCCGTGCCGGGGCGTTGCATCGGGATCAGGCTGCTCGATGCGAACGCGCGGTTGGCGTCGCCGCTTGCAGCGTGGATCTCGGTGTCGACGATGCCCGGTCGCACGGCGTTGACGCGCACGCCCTCGGTGGCCAGCTCACGCGCCAGGCCTACGGTGAAGCTGTCGATCGCCCCCTTGCTCGCGGCATAGTCGACGTACATGCCGCCGGCGCCGAGCACCGCCGCCACGCTCGACAGATTGACGATCACGCCGCCCGTGCCGCCGTGGCGCGTGCTCATGCGCTTGACCGCCTCGCGCGCGCACAACAGCGTGCCCATGACGTTGATCTCCAGCATGCGGCGCATGCGCGCGGCGGTCATCTCGTCCAGCCTCGCCTTCAGATCGACGATGCCGGCGTTGTTGACGAGCGCGGTCAGTGGTCCCAAGCGATCGACCGCGTCGAACATCGCCAGCACCGCCGCTTCGTCGGCCACGTCGGCGCGCACGACGAGGGCGCGCCGCCCGTGGCCGCGCACGTCGGCGGCCACCTGTTCGGCCGCGCTGGCATCGTGCGCGTAGTTGATGGCGATGTCCCAACCGCGCACGGCCAGCAGACGGGCAGTGGCGGCACCGATGCCGCGGCCGGCGCCGGTGACCAGGGCGATGGGGGGCGTCGTCACGGACGGTTCTCCTGTGCAAGGCGTGGGGCCAGCGACCGATTGTGCTGCTACGGGCAGCCCCGGACTCTCAACGGGCACTCGCTTGGGTACATTGCCCAATCGCTGGTCGCTACCTCGGAGGCTGCAATGAAACGCCGCACCTTGATCACCGCACTGCCGGGCTGCCTCATCGCGCCGGCATTCATCGCCCGCGCCCAGACGCTTGAGAAACCGAAGATCGCCTTGGCCGTGGGTGGCAGGAACCTGCTGTACTACCTGCCGCTGTCGATCGCCGATTCGCTGGGCTACTTCAAGGCCGAAGGGCTCGACGTCACGATCAACGACTTTGCCGGCGGCGCGCAATCGCTGCGCGCGCTGGTGGGCGGCAGCGTCGACATCGCCTCTGGCGCGTTCGAGCACACGGTCAACATGCAAGCCAAAGGCCAGCACCTGCGCGCCTTCGTGCTGCAAGGCCGCGCACCGCAGATCGTGCTCGGCATCAATCCGAAGACGATGCCCACCTTCAACAGCGTCACCGACCTCAAGGGCAAGAAGATCGGCGTCACGGCGCCAGGCAGCTCGACCAACGTGATGGCCAATTTCGTGCTCGCCAAGGCGGGCCTCAAACCCACCGACGTGAGCTTCATCGGCGTGGGCGCCTCCAGCGGCGCCGTGGCCGCGATGCGCTCGGGTCAGATCGACGCCATCAGCAACCTCGACCCGGTGATCACCCTGTTGCAACGCTCGGGCGACTTGAAGATCGTGTCGGACACGCGCGTGGTGGCCGAGGCCGACAAGGTGTTCGGTGGCCCGATGCCATCGGGCTGCCTGTATGCCAAGCAAGATTTCGTCGACAGAAACCCGGCCACCGTGCAGGCGCTGGCCAACGCGATCGTGCGCGCCGACAAGTGGATCCAGGCCGCCGGCCCGGCCGACATCATCAAGGCGGTGCCCGAGTCGTATCTGCTGGGCGACCGCGCGATCTATATCGATGCGTTTCTCGCCGCCAAGGGCGCACTGTCGCCCGACGGCATGATCCCGGAGAAGGGCCCCGACACGGCCTTTCGCGCGCTGGCCAGCATCGATCCCGAGATCGCCGATGCCAAGATCGATCTGGCTGCGGTCTACACCAATGAATTCGTCAAGAAGGCCAACGCCAAGTACCCCAGGGCCTGATCGGTGATACGGCAGCACCATCGATGAGCCTTGCGCTCGAGCTCGAGGGCATCGCATGCACGTTCGCCAGCCGCGACGCGGCGGACAGCCGCTACACCGCGGTGCACGACGTCAGCCTGACGGTGGCCGATGGCGAATTCGTCTCGGTGGTGGGCCCCACCGGCTGCGGCAAGAGCACGCTGCTCAACGTGGCCGCTGGCCTGCTCGCGCCCAGTGCAGGGTCAGTGCGCGTGTTCGGCGCGCCGCTTGGCGGCATCAACCGGCGCGCCGGCTACATGTTTCAGACCGAGAGCCTGATGCCCTGGCGCACGGCACGCTCCAACGTGATGGCGGGCCTGCAGTTCCACGGCATCGCGCACGACTCGGCGCAGGCGCAAGCCGACTCCTGGCTGCAGCGCGTGGGCCTGAGCGGCTTCGGCGACCGCTATCCGCATCAACTGTCCGGCGGCATGCGCAAGCGCACGAGCCTGGCGCAGACGCTCGCGCTGGACCCCGACATCATCCTGATGGACGAGCCGTTCTCGGCACTCGATGTCCAGACGCGCCAGCTGATGGAAAACGAGGTGCTCGCGCTGTGGAGCAACAAGCGAAAGGCGGTGCTGTTCATCACGCACGACCTCGATGAAGCGATCGCGATGAGCGACCGCGTGGTGGTGATGAGCGCGGGGCCGGCGTCGCGCCCCATCGGCGAGTTCGCGATCGATCTGCCGCGCCCGCGCGATGTGGCCGAGGTGCGCACGGTGTCGCGCTTCGTCGAATTGCACCGCGCGATCTGGCACGTGCTGCGCGACGAGGTGCTGCGCGGCTATCAGCAGCAATTGCAGCGCGCGGCGTGATCGCCATGTGGCAGCGTCTGCGTCCGCGAACGGGCAATTTGCGATGGTGGCAGGCCGCCGTGCTGGTGGCGGTGTTCGGCATCTGGCACTTGTTGGCCACGCCGGGGCTGCTGCCACCGCTGCTGTTCGACGACGACCAGCAGGCCGCTTTCTTTTTCGGTGAGCCGCTGAAGATCTTTGCGCGCGTCGCGCGCTGGTTCTTCATCTCGCGCGACATCTACGAGCACTTGGCGATCACGTTGCTGGAGACCGTGCTCGCGTTCGGACTGGGCACCGCGCTCGGTCTGGCCTGCGGGTTGTGGCTCGCGCTGTCGCCACTGGCGGCGGCGATCTTCGACCCCTACATCAAGGCGCTGAACTCGATGCCGCGCGTGATCCTGGCGCCGATCTTCGCGGTGTGGTTCGGCCTCGGCGTCGCGAGCAAGGTGGCGCTGGGCATCACGCTGGTGTTCTTCATCGTATTCTTCAACGTCTACCAGGGCGTGCGCGAGGTCAGCCCGGTGGTGCTCGACAACGCGCGCATGCTCGGGGCCGACCGGCGCCAGCTGCTGCGCCATGTGTACCTGCCCAGCGCCATGAGCTGGGTGTTCAGCTCGCTGCACACCAGCGTCGGGCTGGCTTTCGTCGGCGCGGTGGTCGGCGAGTACCTGGGTTCCAGCCGCGGCGTGGGCTATCTGATCCTGCAGGCCGAAGGCACGTTCGACATCAACACCGTGATGGCGGGTATCCTGGTGTTGACCGCTTTTGCATTGGCGCTGGATGCGGGGGTCAGTTTCGTCGAGCGCCGGCTGATGAAGTGGCAGCCGCGCGCCGCGCAGACCGAGCGGCTGTAGTGCGGCGAGCGCATCAGGTGATGCGATAGACGTCGAGCACCACCAGCTTGGCCTCGCGCTGCCCCACCGCGATGGCCATCACCTTGTTCAAGTGCAGCCACGCCGACGCACCGGTTTGAAAGCGCATCAGCGTGCGAAAGAAGTATTCCCCGCGCCCGACCGCTTCGCCGCGCGCCAGACGCGCCATCACCTCGACCGGGCCGTGGCGCATGCCGTCGCTTTGCACCTCGATCAAGCCACCATCGTCGGCGCGGATCACGTAGTGCGCCGCGATGTCGAGCACACCGTCGCCGCGATGCACCTGCCAGTCGACACCGCCTTCGACGATGGTGCCGTTCAATTCGGGCCCGGCCACCGTGCCGCCGACCAGTGGCACGTAGCGGCGCTCGCCGTACTTGGCGGTGCCCAGGCTCACCAACGCGCCGACTTCGCAACGGACCTGAGTCAGCGGTACGAGCACGGGCGGGGCGGGCAGGGACGTCATCGTCGCGATCCTCGCACGGCGCGCCGTGCGGCCACCCCGCTGCGGTCAAGGTGCATCTTCGGCGGCGACGTGCCTCACCACGGTCACCGGAACCTGCGCGTGCGTCAGCAGCCAATGCGACACCGATCCTGCCAACGCGCCGCGCACTGCGCCCGGCCCGCTGGCGCCCATCACGACGGCATCGATGCCGTGGCGCTCGATGATCTCGGCCAGCATGGGCGCCGGGTCGCCGCTGGCGATCTCGCGCTCCCACGACACACCGGCCGCCTTCAGCAGCGCCTCGGCGGGCTCGAGCAGGTGGGCCCCGGCGCCGGTGCTCACCTGTCGCAACACCTCGGGGTCGTGCGCGGTCACCAGCTCGTACAGATTGGCCGGTTCCTGCACGTTGGCGAGCACGAACGTCGCCGCCAGCCCGTCGGCGACCAGGCGCATGGCATGGCGCACCGCATCGAGCGATGACTGCGATCCATCGACCGCAAGCAGAATCTTGAGCATGTGATGCGCCGCGATGTCGGTGTTTGTGTTGTCCGCGTGAACGTCGGCTTATCGCGCGGTGGGCATCGCGAACTCGGCCCCCTTGCCGATGCTCTCGGGCCAGCGCTGCATGACGCTCTTTTGTTTGGTGTAGAAACGCACGCCCTCTTCGCCGTAGGCGTGCATGTCGCCGAAAAGGCTTTTCTTCCAGCCGCCGAAACCGTGCCACGCCATTGGCACCGGGATCGGGATGTTGATGCCGACCATGCCCACCTGCACACGGCGCGAGAACTCGCGCGCCACGTTGCCGTCGCGGGTGAAGCACGACACGCCGTTGCCGAACTCATGGTCGTTGACCAGCTGCAGCGCTTGAGTGAAATCCTTGGCGCGCACACACACCAGTACCGGGCCGAAGATTTCTTCGCGGTAAATGCGCATCGCGGGCGTCACGTGGTCGAACAAGGTGCCGCCGGTGAAGAACCCGTTGCCGTGGCCCGGCACCTTGCAGCCGCGACCGTCGACCACCAGCTTGGCACCTTCCTTCACGCCGAGCTCGATGTAGCCCTCGATGCGCTCCTTGGCCTGCACCGTGATCACCGGGCCCATTTCAGCGTCGGGCGCCATGCCGTTCCTGATCTTCAGCGTCTTGGCACGCTCAGCGAGCTTGGGCACGATCTTGTCGCCGATGTCGCCCACCAGCACCGCGGCACTGATGGCCATGCAGCGCTCGCCGGCCGAGCCGTAGGCGCTGCCGATCAGCGCGTCGACTGATTGCTCGATGTCGGCGTCGGGCATCAACACCATGTGGTTCTTGGCGCCGCCCAGCGCCTGCACGCGTTTGCCGTGGCGCGCGCCGGTTTCGTAGATGTAGTGCGCGATCGGCGTCGAGCCCACGAAGCTCAGCGCCTTGACGTCGCCATGCGCGAGCAGCGCGTCGACAGCGATCTTGTCACCCTGCACGACGTTGAATGCGCCGTCGGGCAGCCCTGCCTGCTTCAGCAGTTCGGCCATGAACAGGCTGGCCGACGGGTCGCGCTCACTCGGCTTGAGCACGAACGTGTTGCCGCAGGCCAATGCGAGCGGAAACATCCAGCACGGCACCATGCAGGGAAAGTTGAACGGGGTGATGCCGGCCACCACGCCCAGCGGTTGGCGCATCGTCCAGTTGTCGATGCCTTGCGACACCTGCTCGGTGTAGTCGCCTTTCAGCAATTGCGGCACGCCGCAAGCGAATTCGACGATCTCGATGCCACGCGTCACTTCGCCCTGCGCGTCGCTAAAGACCTTGCCGTGCTCACCGGTGATCATCGCGGCCAGCGTGTCGCGGTGCTGATTCAAGAGCTCCAGGAATCTTTGCAGCACCCGGGCGCGACGGATCGGCGCCGCGTCGCCCCAGGTCGGGAACGCGGCTTTCGCGGCGGCCACCGCCGCCGCGACGTCGGCTTCGCTGCCAAGCACGACCTGTCGGGCCACGGCACCGGTGGCCGGGTTGTAGACCGCTTGGCGGCGGGAACCGCTGCCGGAGGTGACACCGCCGGCGATGTGGTGGCCGACGTCGGCCGTGGCGGTGAAGGGTTCGGGAGCACCCATGATGGTTCCTGTGGTTGGAGCGCCGCGCCGCGACGCGGTCGGGCGAAGCAGCAATCCTACGCCGGCGCGGGCCTGCGACCACGGGGCGACGGCCTGGGCAATCCTGCCAAAGAAAAAGCCCGCGCCGAAGCGCGGGCTGAAAGTCCTCAAGGAGGACGTCGTTGGGACCTATGCAGCCGGTGCCCACACGTTGGGCACCGTACCCGCGCCATCGGCTTGAAGAGCCGCCGGCTCGAGATTCCGTGTGACAGCGGAAGTGCTGCACTCTAGGCAGATGCCGCGCGTTCGCCCATCCCTAACCCGCAACCGCGGCCTGGCACGCCCTCGCGTGGCGTCAAGACCTTTGCGCCCAAATGGAAGCCCCGAAGCGCCGAGATCTGAACCGCGGTTCCGTGGTTTATCTCCTTAGCCGCACCCCGGCGCCGGGCGCACACTGGATTCAGGTCTTAGCCTTTGGGGGGCCTCATGCGCGACCCACACGAGTCACCGGATCCGGTGCTGCCCACTGAACCGGCGCCGCCAGGCAATGCCCCGCCCGCGCTCGACCCGGCCGACCTCGGCACCGCGTACGGCTTGGAGTTGTCGATTGACTCTGCGGCGAAGCAAGTGCCCGCTGAGCAAGACGTTGATGATCCGCTCGGCTGGATACGCCGCTGGGTCGACCTGCACAAGAAGAACTGACGATCTTCGACCGGACGGCCCGCGGTCAGCCGGGCACCGGCGCCTCAGCGCACGATCAGCAGCGGCACCTCGCAGCTTGCCAGCACCCGACCCGTCACCGAGCCCACCACCAGGCGCGCCAGAGCGCCGTGACCGTGCGAGCCCATCATCACGAGGTCGAACTTGCCCTTGCGCGCGAATGTGGCGATCTGCTCTCCGGCACTACCGACTTGGTGCTCGAACTCGGCGTCGAACCCCTGCTTGGCAAAGAACGCGCGGATGGGCTGGAACGTGGCCTCGGCTTCCCCGACGTAGTAGCCGTGCACGATCTTGTTGGCCAGCGCGCCAGCGGCCCGGGCCGGGATCGGCCCGACCACGGTCAGCACCGTGAAGTGGTTCTGCTTGGATCCGAACGATTCATCGTGCGCGGCCAGGTAGGCCAGCATGCGCTTGGTGTATTTGCTGCCATCGACAGCGACCAGAATCTTCATAGGGCGTTCCTCAAAGGCACCAGCGGTCAGTCACACGGCGAGTATCGCAGCGGCATGCCAGCGGGCCTTTGATGCCTGTCATCTCTGGCATGCGATGCGCCGCCTCCGGCCAACTAGACCTCGAGCACGCACAGGGGATCAAACCCCATGCCCTCGTTCTTGTCCTGCAGACCCCGCGCATTGCAGACCACGCGCGACGCGCGCCGTGACCCACGCGCGACGGTGTAGTCGTGGCAGCAGTGCACGTGGCCGTGCAGCCACAGCTCGGCCTGCGCGATCATGGCTTGGTCATCGTTGCAAAAGCTCGCCGTGCTCGGCTGCTGCCCGAAGCGCGGGTCGGCGCTGGCGGCACTCGGCGCGAAATGGGTGACCACCACCGTGGCATCGCAGCGGTGCGGCCGGCTGAGCTCTTGCGCCAGCCAGGTGCGACATTCGAGCGCCTCATCGCGCATCGCGGCGGCGTCGAACGGGCGGCCATCGCGCGTGGCCTGCATCAAGCGCATGAAGTAGCCGGCGCTGCGCATCGCCCGCGGCCGCTGCGCCACGCCGTACAGATCGAAGTCGGCCCAGCGCGTGGTGCCGATCAGACGAATGCGCCGACCGTCACGATCGGCCAGCTCGCAGGCCTCGCGCTCCAGCAGACGCACACCGCTGGCCTGCGCCAGATCGCGCAGCGCCGGCCAGGCCTCGTTCCATTCACGGCCGTCGAACTCATGGTTGCCTGCCACCAGCAGTACCGGCACCGGCCAGCCCGCGAAGCGCGCGAAGCCTTGCCATGTCGAATCGATGTCGCCGGCCAGAATCAACACGTCGGCGTCAGGCGCCGGCTGCGGATCGAACGCCTCGGTCTCGAGGTGAAGGTCCGACAGCAATTGCAGCCGCATGGTCAAGCGGCCGCGGCGGTTGCGCAGTGCAGATGGCGAGTCAGGCGGCGAATTGGCGCTCGAACTGCGCCTTGGTGCTCAGCAGTTGCTCGGGCAAGCGCGACGCCAACTGCTCGAACAGCTCGCTGTGCGATTGCAGCTCTCGTTGCCAAGCTGCAGCGTCGATCGACGTCACGGCGTCGAACTGGGCGCGTGTGAATGGCAGGCCGTCCCATGACAGGTCTTCGTAGCGCGGACTGATGCCGAACGCATGCTCGACGCCACTGGCGCGGCCTTGCACACGCTCGAGCATCCACTTCAGCACACGCATGTTCTCGCCGTAGCCCGGCCAGACAAACTTCCCGTCAGCTCCTTTGCGGAACCAGTTGACGCAGTAGATGCGCGGCAGCGTCGCGCCGGCGGCCTGGAGCTTGGCGCCCATGCCGAGCCAGTGGCTGAAGTACTCGCCCATGTGATAGCCCGTGAACGGCAGCATCGCGAACGGATCGCGCCGCACGGCGCCGGTGGCGCCGGCCATCGCGGCCGTGGTCTCGCTGCCCATCGTGGCGGCCATGTAAATGCCTTCGACCCAGTTGCGGGCCTCGGTGACCAGCGGCACGGTGGTCGAGCGGCGGCCGCCGAACACGAAGGCATCGATCGCCACGCCGGCCGGGTTGTCCCACTCGGCATCGAGCGCCGGGTTGTTGGTGGCTGCCACGGTGAAGCGCGCGTTGGGGTGCGCCGCGGGCTTGGGTTTGCCGTTGACGGCGCCCTCTTGCGAGATGGCAGGCGTCCAGTCCTTGCCTTGCCAGTCGATCAGGTGCGCTGGTGGCGTGTCGGTCATGCCTTCCCACCAGACATCGCCATCGTCGGTGAGCGCGACGTTGGTGAAGATCACGTCGCGCTTGAGCGAGGCCATGCAATTGGGGTTGGTCTTCTCGTTGGTGCCCGGTGCCACACCGAAGTAGCCCGACTCGGGATTGATCGCCACCAGACGGCCGTCTTGGCTGGGCTTGATCCACGCGATGTCGTCGCCGATGGTGGTGACCTTCCAGCCGGCGAACGACTTGGGCGGCACCAGCATCGCAAAGTTGGTCTTGCCGCACGCACTGGGAAACGCCGCGGCCACGTGGTACTTCTTGCCGGCAGGCGAGGTGACGCCGAGGATCAGCATGTGCTCGGCGAGCCAGCCCTGGTCGCGTCCCATTTTGGAAGCGATGCGCAGCGCGAAGCACTTCTTGCCGAGCAGCGCGTTGCCGCCGTAGCCCGAGCCGTAGCTCCAGATCTCGTGCGTCTCGGGGTAGTGCACGATGTACTTGGTCTTGTTGCACGGCCACGCCACGTCGGATTGCCCCGGCATCAGCGGTGCACCGACGCTGTGGATGCAGGGCACGAAGTCGCCATCGTCGCCGAGCACCTCGAACACCGCGCGGCCCATGCGCGTCATGATGCGCATGTTGACGGCGACGTACGGCGAGTCGGACAACTCGATGCCGATGTGCGCGATCGGCGAGCCGAGCGGCCCCATCGAGAACGGCACCACGTACATCGTGCGGCCGCGCATGCAGCCCTTGAACAGCGCGCCCTCGCCAGTCTCGAGCAACGCGCGCATTTCGGCGGGATCGACCCAGTGGTTGGTCGGGCCGGCGTCTTGCTGCTGTTGGCTGCAGATGAAGGTGCGGTCCTCGACGCGCGCCACGTCGCTGGGGTCGCTCAACGCGAGGTAGCTGTTGGGCCGCAGCTTCGGGTTCAGGCGCTTGAAGGTGCCGGCGTCGACCAACCGTTGGCACAAGCGGTCGTACTCGGCTTGCGAGCCGTCACACCAATAGACGTCGGCCGCTTCGGTGAGCGCAGCCATGCGCGCGACCCAGTCGAGCAATCGCTGGTGCTTCACGTAGGCAGGTGCGTTCAGGCGCACGCCTTCCAGGCGAGGGGTGTTCATCGGGGATCCGATCATCGAGGTTCAGAAACGGGTTTGGCCCAACCTCGCGCGCCAAGTGGCGCGTTGGAGCGGGGTTCGGCCAAAGCCGCGCGCAAGAGGCGGTGTGGGGGCTGACGACGTGCCTGCCAAGTGGACAACGAGACCGCCGCTGAAGAGATGCTCCGAGGGGACAGGGCAAATTTTGGGCGCAGTGTAATCGCGCGGTAACCACCGAAAGCCGGGGGGACGCCCGCAAAGCAGGTATGACCAAACCCCGGGCAATTCAAGGGCGATTCATCTCGCAGCGCAGCACAAACGCATCAGCGCTCAGGCGTCGGCCTCGCGCTTCAGGTCGCGAAATGCCGCGAACAACCACGAGCGCATGCCGATCAGCAGGGTATAGGGACGCTTCTGTTCTTGCGGCAACTTTTGGTCGGCCAAGTGCTGTTGCGCGAAGTCTTGCGCCACCCGCTGCAACCTCTCGTTGAACAACGCGGCCAGGCTGCGGCCGATCTGGCCGTGCACCAGCATCAGCATCTCGCCTTCACCGTCGAAGCCGCCGCTGAAATAGTCGCCAACCACCTGCTTGCGAAAGTACTGCATCACCGGACCATCGGTGCGCCAGCGAAACGTCTTGGCCACGTTCAAGCGGTAGCGGTTCAGCGGCCGCAGCTCGATGACGCCCAGCCGGTCGAGCTGCACCAGGTACTTCACGCACTCGGCGTCGCTGAGCGTGTAGCTGGCCACGATCTGTTCGTAGGTCCATTGGCTCATGCAACAGATCGCCATCAGCAGCAGCTTGCGATCGGCCACCACCGCCTTCTCCTGGTCGAGCGTCAGCTCGCTGCGCCGCGGCGTGGTGTCGGCCACTTGACGGGCGAGCTCAGCGAAGTCGGTCTTGATCACGCGGCAGATTTCGTCCACTCGCGACAGCGGCATCTCGCCGCGGGCAAACATGCGTTTGATGCTCGACTCGGCCATGCCGAGTTCGCGCGCCAACGCGGCATAGGTGAGGCCGGCCGCTTTCAACTCGGCTTTCATGCGATCGATGAGGGCTTGGGTGGTGGACATGTCTAAGCGCGGCGAGACGGTATCGCAGCCCGATGCTTGGATGGCGATTCTGCCAAGAGTACCTGCGGGCGGTACCACGGGTCACCGGACCCGCTACAACGTCGCTTCTCGTTGCACTGGACTTCCCGGACCGACAGCATGTGCGCCATGTTCAACAGCCCGATGAAGGACTCGATGGTCAACCCGCCGCCGATCGCCCCGCGCCGCGACACCGCCGCCTGGCGGTTGCAGGTCTGGATCTCGTTTGGCGTCGCAGCGTCGCTGTGCGCGATCGGCCTGGCCTGGTTGCCGGGAGCCGACCTCGACCGCGCGTTCATGGTGATGGGCTACGTGTACTGCGTGTCGAGCGCATTCGCGCTGGCGAAGTTCGTGCGCGACAACGAGTCGGCTCGCGTCGACTCGCCGATGTGGAAGGCCGTGGTCTGGGGCGCCTTCTTCGTCGCGATGGCGCTCACCGGCTGGGGGTTGGTGCACATGGCCATCCAGCCGGTGTGGCAGGCCTACTTGCTCGTGAGTTGGCTGTTCCTGATCTCCAGCACTTTCACGCTGGCCAAGACGCTGCGCGACGCCCATGAGGCCGCCTTGTTCGAAGCCCGCATGGCTGGCCGTCGCGACGCCGCCACCGAATGAACCCCTCCTGTCCCATCAACACCCCGAAGCCTTCCATGACGTTCACCAAAAAACCCCTCCTTGCTGCGCTGCTGGCGCTGTCTCTGATGACTGGCACCGTGGGGGCCCGCACTCACAACGAACTGTCTGAGGCCAGCGCGATCTCGGCACTGCCGGTTGCGGTGTCGGTCGCCGCGCCGGCGATGCTGCTGGCAGGCGGCGCGGTGTTGACCGTGGTATCCGTCCAGGCTGCAGCCACCGGCACCGTGTGGGTGCTGGAGCGGGCGTCCGATGGCGCCCGCGCGACGCTGCAGTTCGCCGGCGCCGCGGCCGGCGCATCGCTCGCGGCCTCGGGCGCCGCCGTGGTGGTGACGGCCGTGAGCACCGGTTGGCTGATCTCTGCGGCGGGCCAGGCCATCGCATTCGTGCCCAACCAGATCGGCGCCTCGCTGCTCTACAACGAGCGAGTCACGCGATGAGGGCGCTGTGGCGAACCGCCGCGGCAGGGCTGCTCGCGACAGCCGCGCTCGGCGCACACGCCGGGCGGCCGTGCGAGAAGCAGCCGCTGCAGGCGGCCGATGTCGAGCGCGGCATGGCACTGGCGCTGGCCACCGAGCGCGCACTCGACGCCAGCGACGCCGAGGTGGTGGTGCTGGCCCGGGCGGGGCAGGACCTCAGCCAATACGGGCTCAACTACTCGCATCTCGGCTTCGCCTACCGCGACTCCGCGCATGGGCGCACCGTGTGGCGCGTGGCGCACAAGCTCAACCACTGCGGCACCGCCGAGGCCGCGTTGTACCGCCAGGGCTTGGGCGACTTCTTCCTCGACCACCCATACCGCTACGAGGCCGCCTTCATCGTGCTCGATCAGCGGCTGCAGTCTCAACTGCTGCCGCTGTTGCGAGACAACCAGCAACTCGCCCATTGGCACACGCCGCGCTACAACATGGTGGCCTACCCCTGGTCCCAGACCTACCAGCAAAGCAACCAGTGGGCGATCGAAACGCTGGCCGGCGCCGCCGAGCCGGCGGCCAGCGACCGCCGTCAGGCCCAGGCCTGGCTGCAATTGCATGGCTACGTGCCGACCACGCTGCGCCTGGGCCCGCTGACGCGTCTGGGCGCGCGCGCCACCAGCGCCAACATCGCGTTCGACGATCACCCGAACGACAAGCGCTTCTCCGACCGCATCGAAACCGTGACGGTCGACTCGGTGTTTGCGTGGCTGCAACGCGCCGGGCTCGGCAGCTCCACCACGACGGTGCGATGACCGCTACAGTCGCGCGCACACGCAAAGCCCACTTTGCCGCCCCTCGAGGAGAACAGGTGAGCGCACAACCGCACCCGAATCAGTTCGCGTTGCTGTCACAGCGCCGCTTCGCGCCGTTCTTCTGGACGCAGTTCCTCGGCGCGGCCAACGACAACGTCTTCAAGTTTGCGTTCACCGTGATGGTGACCTACCACCTGCAGGTGCAGTGGCTGCCGCCGTCGCTGGCCGGCCTGACGATCGGTGCGGTGTTCATCGTGCCGTTCCTGCTGTTCTCGGCCACCTCGGGGCAACTGGCCGACAAGTTCGACAAGGCGCTGATGACGCGGCTGGTCAAGAACCTCGAGATCCTGATCATGGTGTTGGCCACGATCGGCTTGTTCACGACCAACGTTGCGCTGATGCTGGGCTGCATCGGGCTGCTCGGGCTGCACAGCACACTGTTCGGCCCGGTGAAGTACGCCTACCTGCCGCAGCATCTGGACGAGCGCGAGCTCACCGGCGGCAACGGCATGATCGAGATGGGCACCTTCGTCGCCATCTTGCTCGGCAACCTGGCGGGCGGCCTGCTGATCGCGCTGCCCGCTGGCGGCTGGCTCACCGGCGCGCAAGCGGTGGCGGCGGTGTCCCTGGTGTTGGCAGCGCTGGGCCGTGCAGTGTCGCAGTGGGTACCGAGCACACCTGCCACCGAGCCCAACCTGCGCATCAACTGGAACCCGGTCACCGAGACCTGGACCAACCTGAAGCTCGCGCACGGCCACCTCGTGGTGTTTCGCTCGCTGCTGGGTATCTCGTGGATGTGGTTCTTCGGCGTGGTGTTCCTGGCGCAGTTCCCGTCGTTCGCCAAAGACGTGCTGCACGGCGACGAGCACGTGGCCTCGCTGCTGCTGGTGGTGTTTTCGGTGGGCATCGGCGCCGGTTCGCTGCTCACAGAAACCTTGTCGCGCCGCCATGTCGAGATCGGGCTGGTGCCGCTGGGCGCCATCGGCATGAGCGTGTTCGCGGCCGACCTGTATTTCGCATCCCGCGGCTTGCCGAACGTGCCCGCGCAAACGGTCGGCGCGTTCCTCGCGCAAAGCGCGCACTGGCGCGTGTTGTTCGACCTCTTCATGCTCAGCCTGGCCGCCGGCCTGTACAGCGTGCCGATGTATGCGCTGATCCAGTTGCGCGCGCCAGCCAGCCACCGCGCACGCATCATCGCGGCCAACAACATTCTCAACGCGATATTCATGATCGCCAGCAGCGTGCTCGTCGGCGCGCTGCTGTCGATGGGCTTCACGATTCCTCAGGTGTTCGGCCTGACCGCCCTAGCCAACGCGCTGGTGGCGCTGTACATCTTCCTGCTCGTGCCTGAGTACCTGCTGCGCTTCGTTGCCTTCATCGCCTCGCGCCTCGTCTATCGCTTCAAGGTGCGCGGCGAAGAACACATCCCCACCGAAGGGCCGGCGATCATCGCCTGCAACCACGTCAGCTTCATCGACGCCGTGCTGCTGATGGCGGCCAGTCCGCGGCCGATCCGCTTCGTGATGGACCATCGCATCTTCGCGATCCCGGTGCTCGGCTGGCTCTTCAAGCTGGGCAAGGCGATCCCAGTGGCCTCGCAGAAGGAAGACCCGGCGGCCTACGCGGCCGCGTTCGAGGCTGCCGACCGCGTGCTGGCCGAGGGTGACCTGCTCGGCATCTTTCCCGAGGGTGGCATCACGAGCGATGGGCAACTGCAGCCTTTCAAGGGCGGCATCATGAAGATCCTGCAACGCCGGCCGGTGCCGGTGGTACCAGTGGCCCTGCAGAACCTGTGGGGCTCGTTCTTTTCGCGCATCGAGGGCGGCACTGCGATGGCCAAGCCGTTTCGGCGCGGGCTGTTTGCGCGGGTTGGCCTGGTGGCCGGCCATGCCATGCCGCCGGCGCAGGTCGACCCGGAGGGATTGCGTGCCCGGGTGCGCGAGTTGCTGGTGGTTTGAGTGTGCATTGCGCCCAAGCGCCGCAGCGGTCAATTGTCAATGCGATGAAGCGGAGCGCCAGCGCGTCCATTGCCGCAGCGCCGCGCGCTTGAGCACGCGCCCGGCCCGCCAAGCCCACGACGCCCGCACGCGC